>CAZYJB010000281.1:0-5959 GCA_964647675.1 uncultured Verrucomicrobiota bacterium
ATTGCATCCACAGCTCGGCCATTTCGTCAGTGGTGTTGGGACCGTAACGCACGTGGCGCGGCGGAGACGACGGGTTGCGCGGGTTGGCCGCGCTGTTGTCGAACGTGATGGCCATCTCGACGCGTGTGCCGGCCGGCAGCCGCACCGGGCTTTTGTACTGGTAGTCCCCCTGCCAGTTGAAATCCCAGTCCGGGATCAGGAACAGCTCGCGCGAGGCGCCATCGGGCAGGCGGGCCACACACTCGATGCGACGCCCGAGGTAATGCGTATGCGGCAGCACGCCCAGCAGATCGGCCGTTCCCGGCAGGACGAAGTGGTCGCGCACCACGTTCGACACCGCGCCAGGCGCCAGGTCGATCTCGAAACTGTTCAACGCGATCTTCACCGGCTGCTGCACGGGCGGCACGTCGGTAAAGTAAAAGCCCACCTCAGAGTCGATCGGTTCCACCCGCCCCAGCGGCTGCAGGTGCATCTGGATCACGAGGTCCGTGCGCGGGGTCAGGGTCCACGCCAATCCATCCGGGATCCGGCGTGCGCCCGCCCCCGGCTGCCAGCTCGCGAAATGGCCCGTCGGCGATTCGATGCCGGTCGGCGTGTCCATGCCGGGAAATCCAGGCTCGGGATCCTGCGCGTCGCGGCGCCGCGCCTCGCCCGACCGGTCGAGGCGCAGGAAGATATGGTGGACGGCGCGCGAGCGCGGGCGGAACTGCCAGGCCTTCACGTGCCGCGCGCGATCATGGCTGGCGGGCAGCGGCAGCACGAAGTGTCGATAGACATCGCGACCCTCGGCGCCGAGTGCGTACGCCGCCGGCAGGCGCACCACGAGATCGGGCGGCCCCAGTTCCCAGTCCGACGATTCCGGCGGCGGCGGCGGGCCCTTCGCCGGATCTCCCTCCGCCATGCCACTCTCCCGCCACTCGGCGAAGAGCCGGATTTCGTCCGGCTTCAGACGCCGTTCCCCGACGAACTCGCCATGCCCGGGCGCCGGGAGCCACGGCGGCATGTAGCGCCGCGCGGTGACCTCTGCCATCTCGCGACCATGCTTGCGGGCGTCGTCGAAAGTGATCAATGGGAACGGAGCCGACTGCCCGCTGCGATGACAGGGCGTGCAGTGCTGATAAAGCACGGGCGCGAGGTGCTGGTGAAAGGTCGGCGCCGCGGACCACGCCAGCGAGCTGCCGAGCAGCGACGCCATCCAAACCACCGCGCCCGTGGCGAGTTGGCCGGGCGCAGGCACCGGCAGCTTCGATGGCACGCGGCAGGTCTTCATGGGGTCGCGCGGAACGAACATCCCACGGCCGGAGCGACGCGCGACGCGGGTACCTCCCCGCGGGCCAGCGCGTCGAGCACTTCCGCGAGGTCATGACGGGTGGGCGCGGGTCGGGCCACTCCCAAGGCTGCGTACTGGTCGTTCACCCGCCCCTGATACAGCGTGCGCCCCTCGCGCGAGATGACGACCACTTCTGGTGTCCGATGCGCGTGGAACTGCTTCGCGAGCCGATGCTCTGGGTCGAGGTAAGCGCGTGGCTTCAATCCGTACTCCTCGCGATGGCGCCGGATGCGCTCCGGAGTTTCGTCGGGATTGGGGTACACGTGGACGAACCGCACGCCGTTGGTGGCGTGTTTCGCCTCCAGCGCCGCGAGTTCGGGCAGACAGCGGTTGGCGATGGGGCACTCGATGCCGAGAAACGCCACGACCCACGCGCGCGTCGAAGGCTCCCGCGTCACGACCTCGATCTGGCCATCGAGGTTCACGAGCGGGCCTGGTGCCGTCTTCTCGCGTGGGCAGGCGGCGCCCAGGAATGCGGCCGCGGCGAGGATGGTGGTGCGCCTGAGTGCGTGGGTCCACCGGCGGCGGATCACGACCGCGCCACGGAAGGCGCGAAGCAGAGTGGGCATGATGCCGGCCGGGTCCATCGGGCTGGGCGCAGTATAGGCGGTGATCGACCGCGTCAGCGACTCCATTTGCCAACGCCGTTCGAGCGCGAGCTGCACGCTCGCGGCTACGTTCGTCGTAGCCGCCGCCGTCCAGGCGGCGCTCACCCGCTCCAGCAACTCCCTACGCCAACGCCGTTCGAGCGCGAGCTGCACGCTCGCGGCTACGCCCGTCGTAGCCGCCGCCGTGCAGGCGGCGCTCACCCGCTCCGGCGACTCCCTACGCCAACGCCGTTCAAGCGCGAGCCCTACGCTCCGCTCGCGGCGACGATCGTCGACTCCTTTTGCCACTCGACCATCGCGCACCGATCCCCGCAGCCTTCCGGCGTGTTCCCCGTCGTGGCCTCCCGTTACGGAACTGCCATCGTCCTCGTGCTGGCTTTTTCCGTCGCGCGATCGTTGCCTTCCTCCGCCGCGCCAGTCGCCCGTGTCCTCGACGTCGAGCGCGAAGGGTCACCGGGATTCGTCCTCATCCCCCCACCCGTCTCCGGCATCCAGTTCACCAACGCGTTGCCCATCGCTTCGGTGCTTCAGAACCAGAACCTGCTCAACGGCTCGGGCGTCGCGGCAGGCGATGTGGACGGAGACGGCCGGCCCGACCTCTACTTCTGCGCCATCCACGGCACCAACGCGCTTTACCTCAATCGCGGCGGCTGGCGGTTCGAGGAGGCGACCGAACGTTACGGAGTCGGCTGCCCCGGTGCGACCTCCTCCGGCGCGGCGCTCGCGGACACCGATGGCGATGGCGACCTCGATCTCCTCGTCACTTCCCTGGGCCGGGGCTTGCGACTCTTCCGCAATGAAGAGGGACGCCGCTTCACCGAGATCACCCAGGACGCCGGGGTGGCATCCAACACCGGCAGCACCAGCCTTGCGGCGGGCGACGTCGATGGCGATGGGGACCTCGACCTTTACGTCGCGAACTACGGTGCGATCTCCGTGCTGCGCTCAGGCGGACGCGCCGAGATGAAGCGCATCAATGGCGAATGGGTGATCACGGGTCCGCACGCCCACCGCCTGCGCTGGGTCGACAACCACGTTGAGGAAGTGGGCGAAGCCGACGTGCTGTATCTCAACGACGGGAAGGGACGTTTCCAGGCTGTTCCTTGGGGAACCGAAACCTTCCGATCCGAGGACGGCAGTTCGAAGCCGGCGCCACTCGACTACGGGCTGGCCGTGCAGATGCGCGACTTGAACGGCGATGGCGCCCCCGAGATCTACGTCTGCAACGACTACCAGACCCCCGACCGCCTCTGGATGAACGACGGTCGCGGACACTTCCGCGAGGCGTCCCATCGCGCGCTGCGCAAGTTCGCCTTCTCCTCGATGGGCGTGGACTTCGCCGATCTCGACCGCGACGGGCACCTGGACTTCTTCGTCACCGAGATGGCGAGCCGCGAGCACGCGCGGCACCTGCGCCAGCTTAGCGGAGTGGTCCCCCTTCCCAACCTGCCCGGCCGTGTCGACACGCGCCCGCAGGTCGTTCGCAATCTGCTCAACCGCGGGAATGGTGACGGCACGTGGAGCGAACTGGCCGCGTTCGCCGGCGTCGCCGCCACGGACTGGTCCTGGCAGCCCACCTTCCTCGATGTCGATCTGGATGGATTCGAGGATCTACTGGTCGGCAACGGCATGCTCTTCGACATGCTCGACCGCGACGCGCCGGCGCGAATCCAGGCGTTCGGCAAACAAAGCCCGGAATCCGCGCGCACCAACCTCCTGCTCTATCCGTCGTTCCTCAGCCCCAACGTTGCGCTGCGCAACCGCGGCGATTTCACCTTCGAAGACCAATCCGCCCCCTGGCACTTCGACTCGACGCGCATTTCCCAAGGCATGGCCCTCGCCGATCTCGACGGCGACGGCGATCAGGACGTGATCATCAATACGCTGCAGGACGGTCCCCTGCTCCATCGCAATCGCACGTCCGCCCCGCGCGTGGTTGTGCGCCTCAAGGGACGGCCTCCCAACACGCAGGGCATCGGCGCGCGCCTTCGCGCGACTGGTGCCGCCGTCGAGCAGGTCCAGGAGATCATTGCGGGCGGACGCTACCTCTCGAGCGATGACCCGGCTCGGGCCTTCGCCTGCGCCGGAGCCACCCGCCTGGTCATCGAGGTCACCTGGCGGTCCGGATCGCGCTCAACCCTTTCCAATGCACTGCCCAACCACGAGTACGTCTTCGACGAAAGCGAGGCGGTGCCGGTTCCATCCATTCCCCGCCCGCGCACCAGCACCTGGTACGCCGACGCTTCCTCCCGGCTCAACCACGCGCACACCGAGACCCTCTTCGACGACTTCACCCGCCAACCGCTGCTGGCCCGCCAACTCAGCGCGCAGGGTCCGCCCGTGGCATGGATCGATCTCGATGGCGATGGGCACGCGGAGTGCCTGGTCGGCACCGGTCGCGGCGGTCGTCTCGGCGCGTTTCGCTTCGAGCCCGGCGGCGCGCCGCGGCGCATTCCGTCGGAATGGACCGCGCCCGACGACGTGCTGGCCTTCACCGCGGGAGCGGCAAGCGAGGGACGCCGCACGCTGATCGCCTCGGTTTCGGGCTACGAATTCGCCGGGCCGCCGCAGGGCGGTTGCGTGCAGGTCTCCTGGGCAGGAGGCGACGCGCCCCTGACCGTGACACCCGTCGCCGGCCTGCCGGCCTCCGCCGAATCCAACCTGCCGGGCGTCGTGGCGTCGGCCGACGTCGAGGGCGATGGCGATCTCGACCTGTTCGTCGGCGGCGGGATTCGCCCCGGGCACTACCCGCTGTCCGTGCCTTCGAAACTCTTTCGCCGCGACGGTGACGCTCTCGTGGAGGACACCGTGGCCGGCAGCTTGCTTCGCGACGCCGGTCTCGTGTCCGCGGCGGCGTGGGTCGACCTGGAGGCCGACGGATTCCCCGAGCTCGTGCTGGCCCGCGAGTGGGCCGCTCCTCTCATCCTCCGGAATCAGCGTGGCGCCTGGTCGGTCTGGGACCCCGCGGTCTCCGGTTGGCCCGGCATTTCCGGCGCGGAACCCCTTTCCCGTCGCTCGGGGTGGTGGATGTCGGTGACCGCCGCCGATTGGGATGGAGACGGGCGCCTCGACCTGGCGCTCGGCAACTGGGGACTCAACTCGGGTTACGCGGCCGCGCCCACCCGGCCGTTACGTCTTTATCATGGCGAGCTCGGCCCGGGCGGCGTGCGTGACTTGCTGGAGTCCAGCGTCGACCCAGCGACGTCGCGCGAAGTCCCCGTCCGCAGCCTGAATGCGCTGGGACGCGCTCTCCCCCTGCTCATGGGCCGGTTTCCCAATCACCGGGCCTACGGCGAAGCGTCCATGTCCGACCTGCTCGACGCCCTGCCGGTGAAGCCTGCCCGGGTGGAAGCGCACACGCTGGAATCGGTGATCCTCTGGAACCGCGCCGACGGCTGGCGGGTGACGCCGCTTCCCGCCGAAGCCCAATGGGCCCCGGCCTGGGGGCTGGTGGCGACCGACGCCGACGCCGACGGCCACGAGGATCTCTTCCTCGCGCAGGGGTTCTTCGCCATGCGCGTCGAGTGGCCACGCAACGACGCCGGACGCGGCCTCTGGCTGCGCGGCGATGGCCGGGGCGGGTTCCGCGCCGTCCCGTCAACCACCTCGGGCGTGGTCCTGTCTGGTGAACAACGCGGCGCCGCGCTGGGTGACCCGGATCGCGACGGCGTGCCGGACCTGCTCGTCGGCCAGAACGGCACGACCACCGCGCTCTGGAAGTGCCGTCGTCCCGCCGCCCTGGGCACACGTCGCATCGACCTCGCCGGACCGGCGGGGAACCCCACCGCGCTCGGGGCCAGTCTGCGCCTCGGACACGCGGGGGCCTGGGGCCCCCGCCGTGAGCTCCGTGCCACGGGCGGCTACCGATCGGTCGACGAACCCGCCTTCTGGCTCACCCCAACCCAGACCGTGAGCAGCGCCCAGGTCCTTTGGCCGGGCGGTCGTTCGCAGGAGATCGCGCTCCCCGCGCAGGGCCGGCGCCTCCGCCTCGCGGCGAACGGCCCGGTCGCGGTGGTGGAGC
>CAZYJB010000282.1:0-5950 GCA_964647675.1 uncultured Verrucomicrobiota bacterium
GAGATTTGTTCCAGTGACTGGAGTTCAGACGTGTGCTCTTCGCTCCCATCGCTATCGCGACGATCGTGAGCATGCTCGCCTCGTTCCTGGTTTCGCTCACCGTGATTCCGGTGCTGTGTTCCCTCGTGCTGCGTCCGCGCGAGGGCGCGCCCCACCGCGATGGCCGACTGGTAAGTCTCCTCAAGGAGTTGCTCGAGCACACCCTCCTGCGCTTCACGCTGGCACAACCCCGCTTGGTGGTCGGGCTGGTGATCCTCCTGGCCGCTGCCGTGGTGCCCGTCTATCAGCGCATGGGAAAGGACTTCCTGCCCGCGTTCCGCGAAGAGACGGCCCTGATCGCCACCACCTCCGCGCCCGGCACCTCGCTCCAGGAAATGAACAAGATCGCCGACGTCCTCGAGCAGGAGTTGCTCGGCATCCCGGAGGTGCGCCTCGTGGGACGCCGCCTCGGTCGCGCCGAACGCGGCGATCACGTGGTGCCCGTGTCCACCGCCGAGTTCGATGTCGATTTCCGAACGGCGAAAGCGGGCGCCGCCGGTCGCACGCGCGCGGAGGTTCTCGAGGAAATCCGCTCCCGGATCCGCAGTGTGCCCGGCACCTTCAGCGCCGTGACCGGACCCCTCGCGGACCGCATCGGCCACATGCTCAGCGGCGTCTCGGCGCCGGTCGCGGTGAAGGTGTACGGTCCCGACCTCGACACGCTGCGTGACCTCGGTCAGAGGATCCAGGCGGTGGCGACGTCAATTCCCGGACTCGAGGACTGCCGGCTGGACCAGCAGTCGACCATCCCGCAACTGCGCATCGAGGCCGATCGCGATCGCGCCGCGGCCTACGGCATCACGCCGGGCGAGTTGAACGAGACGCTTTCGACGCTGGTGGGGGGGCGAAAGGTCGCGGAGTTGCGCGACGGACAGCGGGCCGTCGACCTCGTGGTGCGCCTGCCCCAGTCCTGGCGCGAGTCACCCGAACGCCTGGCCCAGCTCCCCGTCGAGGTGTCTCCCGGGACCGGCGCCCTGCAACACGTCCCCCTGTCCCTGGTCGCCGAGGTGCGCGAGGCGCGCGGGCCGAATGTGATCCAGCGCGAGAACGGGCAGCGCCGCTTCGCGCTCGCCATCAAGCCCCGCGTGCGCGACGTCTCAACCCTCGTCCAGCGTCTGCAGGCGGAAGTCGCGGCCAAGGTGGCCTTGCCGGAGGGATACTTCGTGAGCTTCGAAGGCGAGTTCCAGGCGCGCGCGGCGGCGGCGCAGCGCATCGGTCTCCTGACCGTCATCGTGGTGGCGGTCATCGGACTCCTCCTGCACGGCTACTTCCGTTCGGCCTTCCTGGCGGCACAGGTGTTGGCCGACATCCCGCTGGCCCTGATCGGCGGCCTTCTGCTCACCGCGGTGATGGTCGACAACATCTCCATCGCCACGCTGGTGGGCCTGATTGCGGTGGCCGGTGTGGCGGCGCGCAACAGCATCATGCTGCTGTCGCACTACCTGCACCTGATGCAGCACGAGGGCGAACAGTTCTCCCGCGCCATGATCCTGCGCGGCACCCAGGAGCGCCTGGTGCCGGTGCTCATGACCGCCCTCTCGGCCGGGATCGGGCTCATCCCCCTCGTTCTCGCCGCGGACCAACCCGGCAAGGAGATCCTCCACCCCGTGGCCGTGGTCATCGTGGGCGGACTGGTCACCTCCACGTTGCTCGGACTCGGCGTGACGCCGGCCGTGTTCTACGCCTTCGGCCGAAAAGCGGCCGAACGTTCCCTGGCTCGCGAAACCGGGGCCTCCGAGTGACACTCGACTCATTTCCCATCACCAACTCGAAACCCGAACCCCATCGCTCCTCAACCCCATGAACATCATCCGACCATTGACCAGGCTGCTGGCCATGCTGGCCCTCTGCACGTCAACCGCCTTCGCCCACGGCAATGTGCAACTCGGGCCGCAAGGCGGGCGCCTGGTGGCATTCAGCACCGACAAATCGCTCCAAGGTGAGGTGGTGCTCAAGGACGGCCGGTTCCACGTCGAGCTGCTCGACCGGAACCTCAAGCCGGTGGCGCTCGGTGCCCAATCGCTGACCGTGTTGGGCGGCGAGCGCGGCAAGCCGCAGCGGCCCGAGGTCAAACGCGAGGGCAATCGCTTTGCCTTCCCGGCCCTCCCGGGCTCGCGCTACCTCCTCGTGCTGCAGTTCCGGGAGTCCGCCTCGGCCAAACCCGTGAACGCCCGCTTCGAGTACGACGCCACGGTCTGCGGGTCCTGCAAGAACGCGGAATGGCTCTGCCAATGCGCCGGGGAGGAAGAGACCAAGGCCAAGTGACCGAAGTGGCGTCCCTCGAGACGGATGGGGCGCACACGGCCTCCGACACCCTGCCCGCGTCGGAGGTCCCGGGCAGGTTCTACCGCTTGGTCCGGTGATGGTCGTCCGGGGGCGTGGGTGGGCCGCGAACATTTTTGAAAATAGGGGTTGCCAAATGCCAGCAACGTGAGACGCTGCGCCCGTCTGTCCGGCAGCCTTTATCGCTTCCACAGTCTGGTAGATCCTCAAGTGAACGTGGTTCAGTGATGATTCGAAACCCGGTGGTCGGGAACGGTCTGGAAAGAGGTAAGTCGATCCTGGACGGCGATCGTATCGAATGAGCAACAGCAAGTTATACGTGGGCAACCTGTCGTTTAACACCACTGAGAACGACCTCCATGACGCCTTCGCGGCGCATGGCACCGTGGTCGAAGCCAACCTGATGGTCGACCGCGAGAGCGGCCGTCCGCGCGGGTTCGGTTTCGTGACCATGGGAACTCCTGAGGAGGCCCAGAAGGCCATAGAGGCCATGAACGGCGCCACCCTGGACGGCCGTCCCCTGACCGTGAACATCGCTCGCCCGCGCGAGGAGCGTGCTCCTGGCGGCGGCGGCGGTCGTGGTGGTTACGGCGGCGGCGGCGGCGGCGGCGGTCGCGGCCGTAGCGGCGGCGGCGGTGGTTACGGCGGTGGCGGCGGCGGCGGCGGTCGCGGCCGGTACTAAGCCGGATCCCAGACCGGTCCCGGGATGACACCTCCAGGTGTTGCCGGTGACCCCAGTGGATTCTCAGACGGATGCCCGTCCTCCGGGAGGGGCATCCGTTTTCGTTTTTTCAGGTCGTTCTGACGGCGACTGCACGCCATGCCATGCCGCGCGTGTGCTCGTCCACGCTCACCTCCCAGACCAATGAAACCTGTCTCTTCCCTCCTCCTTCGCGCGCTCGCTTTGGCGCTGTTCCTGGTCTCCCCCGTGATTTCCGCCGCGGAGGCGCCGCCGCCACGCAAGAAGTCCGAAATCGAAGCCATCCTGCGCCGCGCACCCCGGCCCGAGTCCCTGCGCGCCCTGCGCGTGTTGCTCGTGGCCGGTCCGAAGGATCACGGCCCGGGGGAACACGATTATCCGAAATGGCAGCGCGACTGGGCACCGCTCCTGCGCAAGGCGCCCAACGTCGAGGTGATCACGGCCTTTTCCTGGCCGACGCCGGAACAGTGGCGAGGGGTGGATCTCGCCGTGTTTTACCTCAAGACCCGCTGGGACGCCGCGCAACTCGTCGACGTGCGACGCCATCAGGAACGCGGCGGCGGGCTGGTCACCATCCATTGGGCCATCGGCTGCGACCAGGAGTGGGACCGCCACGCGGACCATGTCGGGCTGTCCTACCGTTCCGCCTCGTACCGCCACGGCGCGGTCGATCTGAAGCTGGCCCTGCCTGACCACCCGATTGCGCTGGGGTTGCCGGCCTCGATGGCGTTCGTCGATGAGCCCTACTGGCCGTTTATCGGCGATCCCTCCAAGGTCCGTGTGCTCGCGACTTCCGACGAACAGGTGAATCGCGGTGATGACCGTCGCGCGAACCCGGGCGACGCGACCGTCCAGACGGTGCCGGTCTTCTGGACTTATGAACCGGCGGGAACGACCGCCCGGGTTTTCGTTTCCATCTTCGGCCACTACATGTGGACCTTCGACGATCCGCTGTTTCGGCTGCTGCTCCTTCGCGGCATGGCCTGGGCGGCGAAGGAGAGTCCGTACCGCTGGGACGCCCTCGCGGTGGACGGCGTCACGCTGGCCGAGTGAGCCCGGTCGGGCGCTTCACTTGACTCCGTTCTGAGCGAACCAGGCGAGGGCGCGTTTCCACCCGTCCTCGGCGGCTTCCTTGCGATAGCTCGGCCGGTAGTCTGCGTGGAACGCGTGCGGCATGTCCGGGTAGACGTGGATCATGGATGCCTTGTCCTTGCCCGCCGCCTTCAGCGCCGCGTTGAGCTTGTCGACGGCGGCCTGCGGAATCCCCTGATCGGCGCCGCCGTAGAGGCCGAGCACCGGGGCGTTCAATTGGCCGGCAACGTCGGCGGGAGTCTTGGCCTGCGCCGGCGGGTTGGGGTTGAGCCCGCCGTACCACGCCACCCCCGCCTTGATGCGCTTGGAATGCGCCGTGTACATCCACGTCGTGCGTCCGCCGCGGCAGAAGCCCGTGATGCCGAGACGCGACACGTCGGCCTTGGGCTGCTTCTCGGCCCACGCCACCACGGTATCGAGGTCGGAGAAGCATTGTTCGTCCGTGAGTTTGTTGGCGCCGGCGAGCACATCCTTGATTTCGGTGAGCTTGGTCAGGTCGCCGATGCGCACGTAGGGCTCGAGGACGAAGGCGAAGTAGCCGGCCTTGGCGAAGCGTCGGGCCACGTCCTTGATGTGCTCGTGCGCGCCCCAGATCTCCGGCACCACGATCACCGTGGCGTACTTCCCGGCCTTCGAAGGCGCCGCGAAATAGACCGGCAACTGGGTACCATCCTCCGCCGCCACCTTGACCGAGCCCGTTTCCAGGTCGTCCGGCGGCGTGACGATCATGGTCTGGGCACAGACCGGTTGCACCGAGACGGCGATCCCGGCTGCCGCGGCGGCGACGAGGAAGTCGCGGCGGGATCGTTCGAGATCGAGGCGCGAAACCGGGGAGGAAGCAGGCGTGGGCGTCATGCTTCAGGATTGGCGCGGAGGCCGCGCGCGCGCAAGCGCGCGCGCCGTAGACGGCGACCGCGGAGTACGGGTTGAACCATGAAACGAAGGACACGAAGGAGAGCCGGCGGGCAGTGAACCCCCTTCTCGCCAAAGCCTTCGACTCGCAGCTTTCCACCGCGTGAACCATTCCGATGAACGAGCACTTTCGACCACAGAGAACTCCTTCGTGGGTCGTGGTCCGGGGATTTGGGCCGCGGGACGCATACGAGAAAGGGCGCGTGCCTGGTGGCACGCGCCCTTTCGAAAGGTTGCCGGGGGGGTTCCCGGTGCGATGGGCAAAAACCTCAGTCGATGTTGATCTTGTAGAAGCACTGCCAGTCGCCGGACCCGGAGCCGAGGCTGACTTTCTTTCCATTGCGCCACTCCACGTGTCCGTCCTCGAAGAGGACGTTGCCGCCGGAGGGGGCGTTCCGGGCACCTTCGCCATGGTTGGCTGTGCGCCAGTTCTTGCCGGCATCCTGCGTGACCCAGCGGAGGCGGCCATCGTAGACGTTGGTCGTGCGCGGGCCGAGGCCCTGAAGGCGGTCGATGAGAACCGGAGCACGGGAAAACTCGCCACCCAGCTTCTTGCGGAAGTGCCAGTCGCCGATCTTTTCCGAATTGTACGGCCAGCTGCCATCCACGCGGCCCGGCAGGTAGAAGTAGCCCGTGAGAATGGGCTTGGTCTCGGAACTCGCATCATCCATGCGCCAGGTGTCGGCCTGCCGGTGCCACTCGTCGGTGGGGCAAAAAATGACGTGGTTCTTCGCCTTCTTTTCACCGCGCGCGCGCCCCTTCTCGGACTTGATCAGGTAGTCCTTCCAGAAGCCCGCCATGTTGGTGCCCATCCAGCTCAGATGATAGCCGTCACGATTGTCGGGAAAGGCGTTGTCGGAGTCCGACGCGTACACGTTGATGGCGAGGCCCCACTGTTTGTTGTTGCTCGTGCAGAGCGTGCGG
>CAZYJB010000283.1:0-5947 GCA_964647675.1 uncultured Verrucomicrobiota bacterium
GCTTCCCGATCCCACCCTGCGCGCTCCGCGTCGTTATGCGCTGCTCGCGTTGGTGATTGTCCTGCCGGCATTCGCGCTGGCCGGGTTTGCCCTCTGGACGCTGCGATTGGACCGGTTGGCGACCGAGGCCACCGAACGCGCGCAGGCGTCCGCACTCGCTCAGGCCATTATCCAGCACCTCACCAACGGTCTGGCGGATCAGGCGGCTGCCGGAAATTGGGAGACCGATACGAAGGCGATTCAAATCGCGCAGGACACGGCGTCCGACCGACTCATCCTGGTGCTCGACGAGACGAATCATTTGCGCTGGCCGCGGGAGAGCATCTGGCCGCCCGTGCCGCAGCCCGTCTTGATCCCGCCCGGACTGAGCGATCCCGAATCGTGGCACGCTGCGCAGCGCGCTCTCAGTGAAGAACGTTGGTCGGAGGCGGCGGACCTGGCTAAGCGTTGGACGAGCGAGTGGCTTGCGGACGGGGGCGAGGGGACCAATTCGAATTCCATCGCCCAGGTGTGGTGGCTTCGGGCGCAGGCCGCGCGCGGGGCAGGGGATTTGGGGTTGGCCTTCGCTGGATTCCTGCAGGTTCTGAGAACTGCGCCGCAGGAGCAGCGGACCGGGTCCGGGCTGACGTTGCGAGAAGCCGCCGCCCATGCCCTGTTGGACTCTGTGAACAGCGCCGCGGACCTGACGCAGGCAGTGCTGCGAAACAGTCCGAGGTCCATGCTTTCCGAACTCGTCGAGGCACTCACGGCCCTTGAGTCGAGCCCAGTGTCGGAAGCGGCTCTGAAAGGGTTCGAGGAACTCATCCCTCGCTGGGCGGCGATCAGGAAGGAGCCCGAGGTTGCCGAGCGGTTTGCGCGTCGGCTCGAGCGGAGGAATCGCCTGCGCCAGGCCCATGCCGCGCTCGCGAATCCGCAGGGCGCGCGGTCACGCAGCGATTGGCGTGAATCCATGTTCGCGCAGATCGGGCGCGAAACTTGGGTGGCGTTGCGACGCGCCGGCGATGAAGGCGCGTCGACGACGGTCTACGAGTTGGTCCCCGTGCGGGCGTTGCGCGAATTCGTCGAGCAGGCGCGGCGCGCCGCGAATCCGTTGGGCGCGTACGGCGTGTCGGTGCGCTTGGCGGGGCCGGGATTCGAAGTGGCCTGGGAGGAACCTTCAGGCATCGCGGCTCGGGCCGAGGCGCGCGCCTCGGAAACAATTCGCCAGGACCTGCAGATGCAGGTGGGCGTCGCCACGCTGGATCCGCAATCGCGTGCCGCCGTGGGGTCCCGCCGGGAGTTACTCTATGGCGGGCTGGCGGTGGGAACCCTGGTGGTGTCGGGCGTGGCCGCCGGACTGACTTGGCGCGTCCTTGTGCGGCAGCATCGCCTGGGCGTGCAGAAGTCGAACTTCGTCGCGAGTGTGTCACACGAGTTGCGGGCGCCGCTCGCCAGCGTGCGGTTGCTGACCGACAACCTGGAGCAGGGTCGAGTCCCCGATCCGGAGCGCCGTGCGTCGACGCTGCGCCTGATCGGACGCGAGTGCCGGCGCCTCGCTGCGCTGGTCGACAACGTGCTCGACCTGTCGCGTATGGACCGGGGGCGGCGAACTCTGGATCGTGAGCCGACCGATGTGCCCGCACTCGTGCGCGAAGTGGTGCGGGTGGCGGCGTCGGGTGCCGGGGAACGAGGCGTCAAGGTTGTGCTGCTGGTGGGCAACGCGGCGGCGGGCCTCGTGGCCCGGGTGGACGGCCAGGCGTTGCAGCAGATCCTGACCAACCTGCTCGACAACGCACTGAAGCACGCGCCGCGCGAGAGCGAGGTGCGCGTCGAATTGGAGGCCGGCGCGGGCGGGCGGCACTTCTCGATCGCGGTGGTGGATGGCGGCCCGGGAATCCCGGTCCGCGAGCGCACCCGCGTGTTCGAGCCGTTCTACCGGCTGGGTCAGGAATTGCGGCGCGAACAGACCGGCGTGGGCATCGGCCTGACGATCGTGCGTCTCCTCGTCGAAGCGCACGACGGACAGGTGGTCATCGAGGACGCCCTGCCGACCGGCGCGCGCTTCGTCGTGCGGCTCCCCGTGGGTCTGGAGGGGGATGGCTCGTCCGAAGGAGACGAAAGGAACCGCCGCGCATGAGCCGCATCCTGGTGGTCGAAGACGAGTACGCGATGCGCCATGCGCTGGAGGATCTGCTGGGCTCGGCCGGTCATCGCGTGATCGTCGCCGCCGACGGCGCCACGGGGCTGGAACGGGCTCGCGCGGAAAGTCCCGACCTCATCCTGCTCGATGTCATGCTGCCGAAAGTGGACGGGTTCAGCGTGGCGGCGGCGCTGCGGAAGCAGGGTGTGAAGACGCCCATTCTGCTGCTGACCGCGAAGGGTGGCGTGGAGGACCGGGTGACCGGACTGGATGCCGGTGCCGACGATTTTCTCGCGAAACCGTTTCACCCGCAGGAACTGCTGGCCCGCGTGCGGGCGTTGCTTCGCCGCGTGGAGCGCGGGACCGCGGGCGTGGAGCGAATCCAGGTGGGAGACCTGCAGGTGGACTTCGCGCGACAGACCGCCAAGCGCGGCGGAGACGTCGTGCGCCTGACGCCGAAGGAGTTCGCCATGCTCCGCCTGCTTGCCGAGGCCGCGGGAGGCGTCGTGACGCGCGAGCAATTCCTGGATGCGGTGTGGGGTTATGGCGCGTTTCCCACCACGCGCACGGTGGACAACCACATCGCCTCCTTGCGCACCAAATTGGAGCGCGATCCCGCGGACCCGAAGCATCTGCTCACCGTGCACGGGGCAGGGTATCGGTTGGTTCTCGATTCGTAGCGAGCGTGAGCTCGTGCTGACGTGGAGTGCGTCGACCCGTCGCCGCTTTGGGACGGAGAGCGGGTAGGGTCGGGAGGGCGGGGCAAAGCCCCGCGAGGCGAAAGCCCGGGGCGGAACGCCCTGGGTTGGGAGATGGAAAGGTAGGAGCGTCCTGAAGGGACGCGAGGTGGGCGACCTCACGGTCCTTCAGGCCTGTACCTCTTCATCGACGTGAGGACCCAAGGCTGCGCCTTGGGCTGTCTCCTTCGGCCCCGTGGGGGCCGGGGGCGAGCGCCGCACTCACGGCGGCGTCAATCGGGGCGGGCTATTCCACCTCTCCCGGAAACAGGTCGAGGCGGTCGGCCGGCACGATCCAGTACGCAAGCCGATGCGAATGGCCCCAGGCGCGCAGCACGTTCTCGCGTCGATACACGCGCCGCACGCGCTGACCTTCCTCCAGCCGTGCCCATGGGTCATTGACCACCACGTCGCCCTCCTCGGTGAAGCCGACCACGATCACGAGGTGGCCGTCGTCGGGAGTCACCGGTTTGCCACGCAGGGCCGGTGGATTGACCGAGAGCACCACCGGCGCTCCGGCCATCACGAGGTCCTCGAGATCGCGCAGATCCCGCAGGCGGATGGCCGCGGCACGCAATCCGCCAAGGCTCGCCGCGTACGCCATGTTGAACGGCCAGTTGCCGGTGCCCGACCATCCCGGGTCATACACATGGCGCGCCACTTCGGGCACATCGCGATCGAGTTCCGGCCGACCCAGCACGCGCGACCACCAGCCGAGGACCATCGAGACAGAAGTCGGACTGCACCACGCACGGCCTTCAGGGTACGAAACCTGCGAGCGCTCGGGCACCGCGAGCGTGCGTCCCCAGGCGTTGGTCAAGGGCGTGCGTTCCTCGGGAGTGAGATGGGTGTCAGACAGCGACACCGTCACCCAGGTGAGTCGCTCGGGCTGGCGCGCGAGTTCTCCGAGCAGCGTAACCCGCAGGCGCAGACTCGTGGCCGGCTGTTTCAGCGCGAGCACGTCCGTCTTCACAGCGCCCCACTCGCCACGCTGGCCCCTCACGCTCGAACGTGGAAGCAGGTTGGTGTCGCTCACCGACCACGCGCCCAGCTTTCGCCACGCGGTGCCGGGTGGCGCCGTAGATTCAAGGGCTTCGAGGATCAGGCCGCAGTTCTCCGCCCGATCGACATTCCACGAGACGATCGCTTCGTTCCAGGCGTCGCCCGATCCGATCTCGGGCGAAAGCAGGGTCATTGAGTTCGCAATGTGAGGCTCTTCCAGGCGCGCCCAGGCGTGCACGTTGGTGAAGCCGTACAGACCACGAAAGGGCGCGCGAACTGTTGCCGGCGTGGATGGTCGAGCGGATGGTGGAGGCGCGACAGAGTCCGACGGTGCGGCGGTCGACTGCGGTGGGCGCACGGGCCCGGAATCGGACTGCGGTACAGGGGCGGTGTGACGGCAGCCCGCCAACGTCATGACAAGTGCCAGCCCGCCCAGGAGAGCGAGCATCCGCCCGCTATGGTGGCGTCGCAATGGGCAGGTGGGATGATCGATGACGACGGACAACTGCGGCAGTTTACTCCCGGACTTCGGGCGCCGCCCAGTCCGCAGATGGGACCGACATGCGTGCCACCCGGCGCATCGTGAGTCCGGTGTAGAGGGCCACTGCCAGAGCGTAGACGACGAGACCGAGGCCCACGCTGAAAGGGACCAATTGCCAGCGGCTGTAGACCAACAGGCCCGCGCCAATGAGCGCGAAGGGAACCGAGTTCATGGCCAGACCTGCCAGGAAGGTGGCGCGGCTCCCCGAACGATAGCGGGCGGCGATCCACTGGCGGTATTCCTGTTCCCCCAACGAGCGTACCAGCCATGCCGACTGCGCGTTGCGCGCCGCGACCAGCAGACTGGTGGTGGTAACGGAAATGGCCGCG
The DNA here is from genome assembly GCA_964647675.1 of uncultured Verrucomicrobiota bacterium. Lineage (GTDB taxonomy): Bacteria > Verrucomicrobiota > Verrucomicrobiia > Limisphaerales > CAIMTB01 > CAIMTB01. Next base: position 4,729 of record CAZYJB010000283.1, read on the forward strand.
AGCGGGAGGAGTCCGAGAACCAGCGCGGCCACGCAGCTCACCGCCACGCCGCCACGCCAGCCGAGCCGGCGTGCGACCGGATTGGCCTCGAGCGCGAGCGATGGGGTGACCATCCAGGTGCTGAGGAGGTCCATCGCGCGACCGAACAGCACCAGCAGCACCAGCACCCCATGCGCGCTGCTCGCGAAAGGCACCGCGTGCTCGAGGTCGAGAACGGGGTCCATGGTTGCGTGGGCCCGGAGCGGCCGAAGGATTCAGGGGCGGGCCACGGGGTTGAGGCCGGACGAGGTCAGGCCTTGGGCGTGGAGTAGATCTGTTCCGGCGTCTGGAGCTGGCGCTCGGTGATCTCGGACGTCCTGCCACCGTCGCGGACCGATCGGAAGAAGCAGGACTGGTAACCCTCGTGGCAGGCGGCGCCGGTTTGCTCCACTTGGATGAGCAGCGTGTCGCCGTCGCAGTCGAAGGCGATGTCCTTCACCCGTTGCACGTGCCCGCTCGATTCGCCCTTCATCCAGAACTTCTGGCGCGAGCGGCTCCAGAAGTGGGTGAGCCCGGTTTCGACGGTCTTTTCGAGCGAGGCGGCATTCATCCAGGCCATCATGAGAACGCGTCCCGACGCGTGTTCCTGGACGATGGCGGGGATAAGGCCGTCGGAGGTGAACTTCAGTTGGTTGAGGAAGGGCAGAGCCATGGCCGCAGGGACCGGAAGGTGGCAGAAGCGCGTCGCGTTGCCAATCGATGAGAGCGCGAATGGATGGGTGGGTCGCCAGCGCCGACTCGCACTCCGGCAGCCGGAACGATGGTGCTGCAGGGAGTCCGCGCTTGCAGAGGAGGGGGGAGAGCCTGCCGATTCGCTCCTGTCGCTTCGGCGAGGCGCGCCGAAACTGGAAACAGGTACGTGCCGCGCGCTCGGCTCGGATCGCACCGTCAAGTCGCTGGAGGATTTCCAACGGCGGCCTGTATTCGCCTCATCCAGATTTGCATCAAGGGACGCCAATTCAGGGCGTCAGCAGACCGCAAAGCTGCCAGGTACTCGACTGCGTCTTCCGCGGATGACGGCACAAGAGGACCCGCCGGCAACTCCAGGCGCCGGATCAATTCCCGAAGCCAAAGCCGCGTCACGCGACCATTGAAGTCCTGGAACGGCTCGATCGACAGGAGCCGACCCTCAGCGAACGCCAGATGCTCGGTCAACAGATCCGGAGTGCGAGCGGACCGT
>CAZYJB010000284.1:0-2943 GCA_964647675.1 uncultured Verrucomicrobiota bacterium
GGCCTGAAAGGTCTCGGGGTCGACCTCGGCCACGAGGTCCTGCACCTGGATGACGCAGGCCAGCACCGACACGCTCCAGCGTTCCTGGAGCAATTTGCGCGCGACGGCACCCGCCGCAACCCGCCCCACCGTCTCACGCGCACTGCTGCGTCCGCCACCCGGCCACGCGCGAATGCCGTACTTGGCGTGGTAGGTGTAATCCGCGTGGGACGGCCGGAACTTCGTGGCCATCTCGGAATAGGCCTCCGGACGGAAATCCTCGTTGCGCACCAGCATGCAGATGGGCGTGCCCAGCGTACGCCCTTCGAAGGTACCACTCAGAAAGGTCACCGCGTCGGACTCCCGGCGTGGCGTGGTGATGCTCGATTGCCCGGGACGCCGTCGGTCGAGATCGGGTTGCACGTCCGATTCAGTCAACGGCAGGCGCGGCGGGCAGCCGTCGATGACGACGCCAACGCCGCCCCCGTGGGATTCTCCCCACGTGGTGACTCGGAACAGGTGGCCGAACGTGTTGCCCATGTGCGCACAGAGTGCCGGAACGGAAGGGGTTCGGTCAAACGACGTGACGTCCTCGCAACGTTCCGGAGCAGGCGTGAAGCCCGCACCGCCTGCGCGCTGCTCACGCAATGGGGCGTGAAAAAAGCTGCCAACGGACGTTCCGGGCGGCGCACCGCGCTGGCAGCGGCGATGCTCTGGAGTGACTCGGAAAGGAGTGACGCCTATGAAGACCTCTGCCACCCCGAGATATGGATTCACCCTCATCGAACTGCTGGTGGTCATCGCCATCATCGCGATCCTCGCCAGCATGCTGCTTCCCGCCCTGGCCGGCGCCGAAGCCCGCGCCCAGCGCATCAAATGCGTCAGCCAGTTGCGCCAGGTCGGCATCGGCCTGCGCGTGTTCACGACTGACAGCGCGGACCGCCCCCCCTGGCAGGTGCCGGAATCCGAGGGCGGCACCGCCCACTTGCTCGGTGCCACCTCCACCGAGGGCGCCGACAAGCTCTACGCCCATTTCGTCGCGCTCTCCAATGAGCTTTCCACCACCGCCATCCTGATGTGCCCAGCCGACTCCCGGGATCGCGTGGCGGCTACCAACTGGACCCACCTCGCCTCCGATCGCGTGCGCAACAAGGGGCTGAGCTGGTTCCTGTCCCCCGGAGCGGACGAGACGCGCCCGGGGGCCTTGGTGATCGGGGATCGTGTCCTCGAGGGCAAGGCACCGCTGCCACTGTTCAGCTACACGTCGGCCCGAGCCGTCCGCGGGGACCTCGGAACCAACGCCGCCACTCTCAAGGCTTCGCTCTCCCTGCGCGACGGTGAGGTCCATCGAACGATCGCCAATGTGGCGCTCTCCGACGGCAGCGCGCATGGACTGTCTGCCACCGGTTTCCGGGATCGCCTGATCTCGAGCGGAGCGCCCGAAAACAATGTGATCCAACCCGGAGTGGGATTGCATTGACGCAGGGCGGGCGGATCCAAGGGACGGCGCCGGGCTCGCGGGCGGGAGGACCGGCGCCGGCTCAGGGAGCCCGAGGTTGAAGCCTGGCGGACGCGGGGCCCCTCAGGCGCTCACGGGATATCGCTTGGCAACCCATTCGCGCAGCGCGGCGAGCGCCTGGGCACGATGACTGATGCGGTTCTTCTCCTCGGCACTCAACTCGCCAAAAGTGGCGGTGTATCCGGCCGGAATGAACACGGGGTCGTAGCCGAAGCCGTGGACGCCGCGCGGTTCCATCGCGATCGCGCCTTCGCAGGTGCCGGAGAAACTGGAGGTGGGAAGCCCGGAGCGCACCTCGGTCAATGCCAAGGCACAGCGGAATCGCGCGGTACGCTTCTCCTCCGCCACACCCTCGAGTTGGTGCATCAGGCGGGCGGTGTTGGCGGCGTCCGGGGCATTGCCCGCAATGCGAAGTTCTGCCGAGGCATAGCGTGCCGAGAGGACCCCCGGATCGCCATTCAGGGCGTCCACCTCGAGCCCGGAATCGTCGCCGAGCACCGCCCAGTCCAGGGTGCGGTCGGTGCCGCGCTTCAGAAGCAGCCAGTTGGCGGTGGTCTCCGCCTTCAATCGCGCAATCTCCTCGAACGTCGAACCCGTCTCCTCGATCGGCGGCATGCTGGAGAATTCCCGCAGCGTGAAGTATTTGAAGCGGTCTCCCAGCAACCGTTGAAACTCGCGGACCTTATGGGCGTTGCGGGAGGCGATGACGATGGTTTTCACCGGATCGAAGCGTTGGTGGTCGAAGTCAGGAAGGGAACGCGAGGTCGGGGCGGCGACTCTCAGTGCCAGGGGATTCGGTAGCTCGCGAAGAGGCCGTGCGCGGTGTAGTTGGCGGCGCCACCCAGCGTCGGTTCGTCGTAGGTGAAGAAGCCATACTCGAACCGCAGCGTCTGGCCATGTTTCATGCGGCGCGAGACGCCGGCAGTGGCGGCGTGCCGGGAATACCGCATGCCGAGAGGAAGCGCGACGGCGGCATTGTCTTGGGCGAAGTCGGCGGTGGAGAACAGATAGGTGGCGAGCAGGTCCGTTTTCTCATCGAGAACCCAGGACCCCTGACTGAGCCAATTCCACGTTTCGCCCTCATACGGGATGATCTCCCCGCCGTTGCCCGTCCCAGAGAGACTTCGGCTGATCGTCCACGTGACTGAAGTCGAGAGATGCAACCGCGCCCAGGGGGTCAGGACGAGGGAGCCCCCCACGGTATGCGCGTCGTGTTCCTCGCTGTCGAGGGAGCCGCCCGATTGCGGGACAGGTGGATCGACTGAGGTGTCCAGCCAGCCGTCGGTCCGGGTGCGGTAATCGGTGGACGCCAACGCATAGCGGAACGTGCTCTTCAGCCAGCGCCACGGCCGCACCACCAGCCGGACGTCGAGCTCATCCGTGACGGTGTCGCGTCCGCGGATGAAGGCCGGATATCCATCGCCGGAGGAGAGCACGTCGATATC
>CAZYJB010000284.1:2953-5940 GCA_964647675.1 uncultured Verrucomicrobiota bacterium
TGGCTGTAGTCGCGGTCGCGGTCGCGGTGGCGGTACTTCGCCTGAAGGCTCACGGGCTTCCATGGAGATACGGTGAAGCCGGCCTCCGTGTCCCACACGGTCCCGTCGTCGTCGGTGTCCCGTGCGAACGACGGCGTGCCATCGGCCAGTCCCTCCTCGAAATGCTCGTACTGCTCCTGTTGTAGCCGCGTCTCGGCGAACAGGACGGTCGACGGAATCCCGGTGTACCTCAGTCCGACCATCTCGTCCGTGGCGGCGCGATCCACGTTCGAGTCGAACGCGGTGGGCGTGAAGTAGGCGCGTCCCACGGCGAAGGATTCCTGCCGGGTCCACTCGGCCTGCACGCCGCCGTGGACCACGAAATGATTCCATGGTCCGGCCAGGAAATTGCCGTTGGCGACATGCGACTGGCGCCGCAACGAGAGGTCGCCGGCGGTGACGTCGAGCGACGGGGGGGTGGACGGATCGGAGGGCACGAAGCTCTCGAGGTCGAAGCTTCCTGTGTCTCGGAGATGGCTGAACAGGTAGCCAGCGGAGACATACAACCAATCACGGAGGTTCCGCTCGAGCCTGAGCGCGTTGGCGGCGCGCCATGAATCCTGTTGCTCGCGGGAGCGCGTCGCGAAGTCCAGCGGGGGTGTCGCGGAGAGCAGGTCGGTGCGGCGATTGTCCTGTCCGTGCCACTCGAACTGCGCCTGGTCACTGATGGCCAGGCCGCGCCAGTCGTGACGCAGGTCGAAGGTCAGGGTGTGGGTGTCCTCGTCGACGCGTCGGCGCCCGGGGAAGATATTCCGAGTGACGCCGCCGGCCGTCACACCACCCCAGTTGAGCGTGCTCTCGGTGCCGTCGCGCACGTGAAGATCGTAGGCGAGGCGCAGGCGTGGCCAGTCCGGCAATTCGAGTCCGGCCTCCAACGTGGCGTGCCGGCGCCGCAGGACGAGGTCATCACCCAGGCCCGGTGCCTCGGTGCCGAAGGGTGCGTAGTAGCCGCCCAGGTCGTCGTAAAAGCGCGCAAACTCGCGGTACTCCAACCGCACCCAGCCCAGTTGATCCCGCTCCCAGCGCGTCGAAAACCGGTAGTCCTCCTGCGCGGTGTTCGCGTGCCCCGCGATTTCAGCGCGCGTGCGCGGGTCGAGTTCGTACTTGAGGGAAAACTCGCTCAGGCCGCCGCCCCAGCCTTCGCGAATCCCATGGTGTTCACGGAATCGCGCGGCGTTGCCCGAGACGGAGAAGTACTGGACCGCGGTCGTGACACTGGCGGTCACCGTGGGACCCGTCCCGCCCTCGGCCTTGGCCCCCTGGTCGATCCAGGCCCGCAGGATGCCGATCTCTTCGCGGGTCAGGGGATCCCCTTTGCCCTCGGGGGGCATCTCCATGTCCGCGACGGCGTGGGAAATGAAGTGCACCAGGCGGCTTCGCGCGCTGTCGCCCGCCACGATCGAAGGGGGATTGTCGCCCGAGGTCAGGGCCAACTCGACGGAATCGAGGCGGTAACCCGCCTTCGGCCGGTCCGCACCGTGGCACTTCAGGCACGCGCGTTCGAGAATCGGACGAACGTCGGTGGAGAACGCAACGGCCCGCGTCACGGCTGGCGGGAGGGTGGCCGGATCGACCTCCGCGGCGCCCGCCGGGCGAAGGCCGGCCAGCGCGGCGAGCACCACCCAGCGCAGCCCGGTCGAACGACACCGGATCGAATGCCAGGACCGGGTCGGCTGGCTCACAGGGTGCGCGTGGTCCGTCGAGTGGCTCATGCGTCAGTAGAGCATCTTCGGATGAAAGTTGGAGCCGTGCACCGCGGTGTGACACCCGGCGGACCAGCAGGAGCCCATGCCGAGCAGCGCCTTGTGATCCACTTTGCCAATCCAGATGCCACCCGTGCCCGAAGCGACCTGGGCATGGCATTTCAAGCAGAGATTCACGTCCGCCTCGCCCAGCAGTTTGCGGTTCACCGAACCGTGCGGTTGGTGGCACGCGGCGCATCCTTCGCGCATCGCTTCGTGCTCGAAGACGAAGGTGCGCGCTTGCTCGCGGTGGCAGCCGGCGCATTGCTCGTTGAGGCGAGCCATGCCCAGCAGGCCGCCGGCGGGCTTGAAGATGTCTGCCGAGTGCGGGTCGTGACATTGCACACAGTTCATCTGGCCTTCGGTCACTGGATGATGCGACGGCAGGCGGAACTGGTTATGGATGTCAAAATGACACTGGAAGCAGGCCTGTGGGTCCTTGCGCGGATTGAGGATGAACTCGGCGCGTTCGCGTGGCGCCTCGACGTGCCGGCTACCGGGGCCGTGGCAGGTCTCGCAGCTGGTTCCGCCTGGTTTCGAGATGTCCGGGAGGTGGACCTGATGGTGGATGCTGCCCTGGAAGGACCGCGCGTAGTTCGTGTGGCAGTAGAAACACTGGTCGTTGCCCACGAAGGTCGCGCCCGGGATCTGGAGCGGCACGAGAACGGTCCTCTGGACGGTGGAGCAGGAAATGGCCAGCACCGCCAGCGCCACGATCAGCGCAGTGACGCCCCCCCACCAAAGTCCCTTGTGACGTCCCATGAATCTCATCAGTGCCTTGGTTCCCCCACGGCGCGCGCCCCCCCGGCCGCTCCGCACTCCAGTCGAGTCCGCCGAGGCGGATCGAGGAAGTGGAACCCGGGCTGGGCAGGACGCTACCGGAGCCGCCCAGAAGTGTGCAATCGCGGTTTCAAGAGGGCTGTTCCGGTGGGCGCCTCACAGTCTTCTGCACCGTGGCGACGGGAGGAACCGGTGGGGGGATTCCGAAGGCCAAGCGGCAACGAGGCGCCGCAGTCCACAGCGCGCGCTCTTGCGTCCGATAATGCGGCGGAGGACGGAGCTTCGACCGGCAATTGGATTTCTTTCCGGCTTCTCTCTGTGCTCTCTGGGTCCTCTGTGGTGGCCGTCCCTGATCAGGAAATGTTGGTGTCAGCTCGATTTCGATTCATCACCGAGGTCACAGAGAACACAGAGAGGGCTGGGAGG
>CAZYJB010000285.1:0-5932 GCA_964647675.1 uncultured Verrucomicrobiota bacterium
CGGCTCATCGCCACGCCCTCGTGCTCCGTCGAACCACGCCCGCGCGCGCCCAGGACCGCCGTCCCATGCGCATCGTCGACCACCAACTGCGCGGTGTCCGGCAACACTTCAAGAAGCTCGCGGATTGGCGCCACGCAACCGCTGTGGGTATAGAGCCCGTCGGTCATGACCAGGCACCGCGACTTTGGTCCGCAGGCCCTCAGCGCTCGCGACAGGGCGTCAGGATCCCGGTGGGCGTACCTGGCCACCGGCAGTCCGGTGAGTTGTGCGGCGTCGCGCAGGCAGGCATGGGCGCGCTCGTCGAGGAGCACATGCGTGAACTCGTGGGCCACGCCCTGCGCCAGCGCCATGGGTGCGAAGTATCCCGACGAGGTGAGCGTGGTCGACGCCGCGCCAAAGTAACGCGCCAACGCCCGCTCGAGTTCGCCATACACCGGCAGATTCCCGGTCGTCAGCCTGGACGCACACGCGCTGAGGCCGCTGGAGGCGATTCCATCCGACGCGGCCCTCCGCACCGTGGGATGCCATGACAGGCGCAGGTAATCACTGCCGCCGAAGTAGATGAGCTCGCGCCCCTCGTGGAGCACGTGCGTTGGTTCGAGATGTGTCAGAACTGGTGGCTCGGCCACGCGCCGATGAGACCCGGGAACCCTCGATGTCCAAAGCCCAAAACGACTCCGGCAGGTTCCCCGGGCTTCGTCGATCGCCGGGCCTTTCACGGCGTCGCCTCCGCGTCGGCGCCCAGGTTGGGGTCGGTGTCGGAGGCGGCGTCCCACCCACCGCCCAGTGCCTTGGCGAGCAGGATCGTCGCGACGGCGCGCTGCCCGCGGAGCTGGGTGTTCTGTCGCTCGGCCTGCAGCGCGGCGCGCTCGGCGTCGACCACCTCCAGATAGCTCGAGAGCCCGCGCTGATACCGCTCGCTGGCCAGCGTCACGGTGTCCCGGGCCGAGGCCACGGCGCGCGAGACCGCCTCGGCCTGGGCGGCCAGGGTGGCGAGGTCGGAGAGGGAATCCTCCACCTCGCGGAAGGCGTTGAGCACGGAACCGCGAAAGGTCGCGAGCGCCTGCTCGCGTCGCGCCTCCGCCGCCTTGAGGTTCGCTCGATTGCGTCCGCCCTGGAACACGGGCACAGAAACGCTCGGTCCGAACGACGCGAGCCGGCTGGGCCAGTTGACCAGGGTTCCCAGGTCGGCGCTGGCGACCCCCGCGGCACCGGTGAGTTTGATGGTGGGAAAGAACGCGGCCTTCGCAACGCCGATGCGCGCATTGGCCGCCTCGAGACCGCGCTCGGCGGAAACAATGTCGGGACGACGCTGGAGCAACGACGACGGCAGTCCGGGCGGCATCTCCGGCGGCGTTGGCGGCCCGGATCTCACGGCGACGGTGAACTCGGCCGGCGGCACCCCACAGAGCACGGCGAGGGCGTGCTCCATCGCGGCGCGCGCGCGTCGGATCGCGTGACCTTCAGCCTCAACCGTCGCCAGCTCGGTCCTTGCCCGAGTCACATCGACCTCGTTGATGAGCCCGGCCTGGTAACGCGTGGTCTGCAGTTGCACGGCGTCGCGCCGCACCGCGACGGTGGCCTCGACCACTCGCGCCTCGTCGTCCAACGCACGAATCGATTGGTAATGCCGCGCCACGTCGGCCGTGAGCGTGAGCAGTACCACGCGGAACTCCGCAGCCACTGCCGACGTGTCGGCGTCCGCGGCCTCGATCGACCGCCGCACGCGGCCCCAAACGTCGAGCTCGTAGCCGAGATCGAAGGTCGAGCGGAACGTGTCGGCCTCCAGCGTCGGCGGGACCGGCTCGGCGTTTCCGCTGGAACGGTCGTGGGAGTAGGAACTGCCCGCGGTGATCTCAGGATAACGTGCCGCGCGGCTGACGCGGGCGAGCGCCCGGGCTTCCGTGACGCGGGCGACGGCATGCTTCAGATCCTGGTTGGCGGCCACAGCCCGCGCCTCGTAGGCGTCGAGGTCCGGGTCACCAAAGACGCGCCACCATTCGGGCGGCAACACGGCCGTGTTGGTGCGTGACGCAACGGCGGCTTCCTTCCACGCAGTCGGCGCAGCGACCTCTGGACGTCGGTAATCCGGTCCCACGACACAGCCGGGAAGGATGGTTGCGAGCAAACCGAGGGCGGTGATGGATTTCAGGGTTCTCATGGTTTCCTTTCAACGGCTGGCGAGTTGACAGGCGGAACCCGTGCGGGCCGCCACGGCGGGAATCTCCGACTTCACGAACACATCCACCTGCTGGCCCACGTACACCGCGCGATCCCGGGGCCGGGAGAATGCGTAGATGACCTGCAGCACGCGCGTGTCGACGCGCTCGTTGCTCGCGCCCGTGAGCGAAACTTTGGGCACCACGTAGGGCTCGATCCGGACGAAACGCAGCTCGATCGGCTGGAGGGTGTCGCCCTTCAGGTAGGCCGTCGCCGACTGGCCGGGTTGCAGCCGTGGCGCATTCTGTTCGTCCACATCCGCGCGCACCTGAAGGCGCTCGACATCACCGAGCACCACGGCGGGATTCCTGGGTGCCACCGAGGCGTACTCGCCGGGACGGAGGTTGACCTGCAGGATCGTGCCGTCGCGCGGCGCCCGCACGGTCAGACGTTCCAGGCTCACGCGATCCAGAGCCACCTGCGCCTCGGCGGCCTCGAGCTGCGCGCGCGCGACGGCGACGTCGTTCTCGCGTGTCCGCACCTCATCCTTGCTGACGGCGCGCGGATCGTTCACGCCCTGGAGCCGTGCCAACTGGTCCTCCAGGCGCTGCACGGTGGCGGCGGCGACCCGCGCATTGGCGGTGTTCATCATCAGCCGGGCGGCAATCTCGCGATCATCCAGCGTGACGAGGGGTTGTCCCTCCTTCACGGCGTCCCAGACGCGCACGTGGACGTGCGTGATGAGGCCCGCTTCGGGCACGCCGATGGCCACGTTCTCACTCATGGCTTCGATAATGCCCGCGGCGGCCACGCTGGTTTCGTAAGGCCGCGGCGACGGATCGACCGGCGGCACCGCATCGGCGGGGGTGGCGCTCATGCGCGAGGCCATGACCGCCGTCGCGATCGTGCCGGCGATGGCGACGTAGAAGGTGACTTTCTTGAAGATCATACTGAGTTTCCTGTTGGGGTTGGGTTGAATGAATGTGGTTGTGATCGGGGAAGGGGAACTCGCCGGGCGTGGATGCGGATCATTCCTGGGTGACTACCGCGTCGTGGTCGTCGGTGCGCTGCACGCGACCGTCCTCCATGTGCGTCATGCGATCCGCGTATTTGAAGATGCGATTGTCGTGCGTGACGATGATCACGCAGCGGTCGGGTCGGGCCGCGACCTGCTTGAGAATCTCCATCACCTTCCGGCCATTCTCGCTGTCGAGCGCCGCGGTGGGCTCGTCGCAGATGATGAGCTTGGGGTCGTGGACCAGCGCGCGCGCGATGGCGACGCGTTGTTGTTGTCCACCGGAGAGCATGCCCGGGCGGCTGCGCATCCGCGTGCCGAGTCCGACAGCCTCGAGCATCTCCGCCGCGCGCTCCTCGGCGACGGCGGCGGACGCTCCCTGGATGCGCAGCGGTACGCTCACGTTCTCGACGCAGTTGAGCGTCGGAATCAGGTTGTACTGCTGAAAGATAAAGCCGATGTGCGCGGCGCGGAACTTCGTCACGGCACCGCGGTCGAGGTCGTGCAACGCAGTGTCGAACACCTCCACCTCACCGCGGTCCACGCCCAGCGTCCCGGCGATCACGCTGAGGAGCGTGGTCTTGCCGCAACCCGAGGGGCCGACCAGCATGAGCAACTCGCCGAGGCGCGCCTCGAAGCTGACCTCCTTGAGCACTTCGGTGCGGCTTTCCCCGCTGCCGAATCCTTTGCACACGCGACGGGTCCGCACCGCGTATGCCGGTCCTGTGACTGCCGAATCAATGCGTTCTTGCATGGGTGTGTGATTTAATTCGAATGGGATATCTGCGGTATAGCGCGTCGGTATTACCGGGGACTCACCCTTCACCCGCGGAAGACGATGGCAGGCTCGAGACTGCGGATCTTGCGAATGCCCAACGAGGCCGCGAGCCAGCAGATGAAGAGAATGGCAGCCAGAGAGATGGCCGGCAGTTGCCACGGCATGAAGAAGGGCGGCATGCCCTTGGCCAGACACGCCGTACCGAACAACGTCGCTAGCCCGACCCCGCAGCCGTATCCCACCAGACCCACCGTGAACGTCTGCAGCAACACCATGTTTGCCAGGGTGCGGTCGGACGCCCCCATCGCCTTCAAGGCACCGAGATTCCTGAGGTTCTCGAGCACGAACGAGTAGAAGGTTTGGCTGCTGATCGCCAGGCCGACCACAAAGCCGATCAGCACCGTCGCGCCGAAGGCGACGGGAATGCCCGTGTTGCGGATGTACCACCAGACCGTGACCCAGAAGAACTCGCTCCTCGTGTAGGCCTTGAGCCCGGTGGCCTCGGTGATGCTTCGCGCCACGGACGTCGTGCTCTGCCCGGATTCCGCCGCGGCAAGCACGCACGACATCGTCTTGCGCACGCTGGGCGCATACTGGATGGCCTTGTCGTAGGTCGTGTAGAGATAGGGATTGCCGGTGAACGACATGCGTGTGCGACAGATGCCGACCACCCGCGCCTCGCGATCGTTGATCTCGAAGCTGTCGCCGACGCGGATCGGGCGGTCCGGATCCCGGCTCAACTTGCGGGAACCATACTCGTCGAGCAGGACCGTGTTGGGCAGTCGCAGATCTTCCAGGCGGCCTTCGAGAATATCGGTCGGCGCGCCGGCGAAGGTCGTGGCATCGATGCCCAGCAGCTGCACGAACTTGAACGAGCCGTCAGGCATCCGCGTGCGCAGCATTCCCTGGTAGAACGGCGCGGCCCAGGCGACCCCTTCGACGGAACGCACACGATCGAGGTCGGTGTCGCGCATGGCCTCGGTGTCGTTGACCTGTTCCACCATGGGATCCACCACCCAGATGGGTGCGCCCACGTTGTCGAGGGTTGAACCGGACCACTGCATGATGCCGCAGAAGATCGCGGCCTGTTCGGTCATCAGCAGCGACGCGAAGGTGAGACCGCTGACGAGCATGATGTACTTGGCGCGGTCGCCGAGGAGCATTTTGAGGGCAAGATCGAGCATGGGAGGATGAGTCGAGTTTTCTCTCGTGGGCCAGAGATCTACCTCACCGCCTGGAACCGCCGGTATAGCGCGTCGGGATTATGCGGCGCCCCCCACTGCCCGTCCGAAGAACCGGACGGGCACTGAGCCATCTTCCCGCCGGGTTCCCGATCCGCTAGCGTCGGGCGCATGAGCGTGTCCAGCCGACGGACGACGGCGGGGCCGAAGGGCGACGCGATCCTTATTTCCCGCGAGAAGTCGGAGATCCGCGGGACCGCCCTTCCCTATCCTCCGCTGCGCCGATCGCGGGCGACGTGCCAAGGGTCCCGGCCGTGACGATCCCGCAACGCATCCTGGTTCATGTCGCGATCGGGGCCGGGCTCGGCATCGCGCTGGCCACCGCGCTGACCTACGCCGTTGTTTACAGGAGCGTGTCGGAGGCCGAGCTCGATCATCTCGACACTTACGTCGCTGAGCGCGCGCGCCGCGAGGAGGCCGGTTTCCGGCAGGTGGAGGCGAACCTTGCGCTCGTGCGCGGCCAGTTTCTCAAGCGCATGGAATCGCCGCTTCCGCGTGGCATCGACAGCCAGTGGAACGCGCGCTTTGAGCAGTTCCCGGATGGCGCCTGGCGCAGCAAGAAGGAGTTCTCGGACGGGCGGAAGCATTCGACGCTCTGGGCGCACAAGGCCGTGGAATTCACGCCCGAGCTGAAGACGCAGGTGCTGCGCGCGCAGAATATCTGCGACGAACTCCTGCCGGGGCAGAGTCACGGGGTTCTGCGGTGTCAGTGCGCCGTCCTTCTCGAGCGTCCAGATC
>CAZYJB010000286.1:0-5930 GCA_964647675.1 uncultured Verrucomicrobiota bacterium
TCCAACGGATGCCGGCGTCGGCACCCGTCCCGACGGCCGTTCCCAGGCCGGCCGGGATGGTCTCGTAAGCCGGTGCGGTGAAGGAAACCGTCTCCACCACTTGCTGCGCGGTCTTGGTGGTGTAGGTGAGCTTCAGGCTGTGGCCGGACCCGGAGACAAGGGGCGAGGCGGTCGCGAACTTCACCTCGATGCGGTCCGGCAGGTCGGAGCCGTCCGCCGCGGTGAGATCAACGCGAGTCACGGTGGCGCCGGTGACGGCCGCGCCGTCGAGCTCGAGGGCGACACCCTTGCTCTCGTCCACGGAGAGATACGTTGTCTCGGCGATCACGGCAGTGACCGAGATCGGCGTGGCCGAGGCCGTGGCATAGCCCGGCGCGATGAACTGCACCGTGTCGGTGACCTGGCGCCCGTCCGCCGTCGTGAACGTCAGCTCGACCGTATGGCTCGAGCGCGGCACGAAGATCTTCGGCGACTGATCATGCGCGATGAACACCGCTTCCGGCAGCTCGGCGTCGCGGCTGTCGGTGACGGTCACGGTCTGGCCGTCCAGCTTCGCCGTGATCGCCGCATTGTCGTTGACGGACTTGCCCAGGCCTTCGCGGATGCGGGCCGTGAACCCGACGCCCGTGGCGCTGGCGCCGGCCACAAACGGCGGCTCGCCGACGGCGACGTTGTCGATCGCCCACCACCAGTCGTTCGCGCCGAGGATCATGCCAAACTTGAGCTTCAGCTTCTGCGCACCGGCCGGGTTCTTCAGCTCGGCCAGCGCCATCTCGTTCACGGAGTCCGGATGGAACGTCGGGCTGTCGGACAGCGAATCCCACTTGAGCACCTCGACCTCGGGGCCGTTGTCCCACTGCGCGGTGATCACCGCCGTCTGGTTGTTGAGCGCGACGCCCTCGTCGTCGACCGGCCAGTTCGGAGCGCCATCGTCGCGGCCTTCGGGACGCCAGGAGGAGTCGAACGCGAGCACAAGGCTGTTGGCCGCCTTGCCGGCCACCGCGATCTCCGGCGTCGAGAGGAACGAGTTGAACAGGCCCTTCAGATGGCCCGCATCGTCCCATTCGTCCGGATCCGCGATCGCCGCGGCGCCGGTGGCGAGCACGAACTCCACGCGCCGCTGATTGTCGACCGTCGGCCACCAGCGCGCATCCGCAAACGACCAGCCCGCCCACTCGGTGCGGCCGTCATTGGCGGCGTACTCAGGCGTGCCGAATCCCGGCATTCCCGTGTCGTCGACGGCCCACCCGGTCGGGGGTGTCTTGGTCCAGACGGCCAGCCCCTTGGAGGCCTCCTCGGGATTGGGCCCGAGCGGAACCGAGTCGAAGTTTTCGCTGAACAGTTTCTGGGCCTGGACGGAGGGAACCAGCGCACCGCCGGCGAGCACGAGGGCTGCCAGGGAGCGGGGCAGGAACCGGCCGCGGAGCGCTCCACGACGGACATGGGATTGGCGTTTCATAGATGATTCAAATGCTGCAGAGACCGCGTCTTGTACCCCGAAAGGCGGGAGGAGCGCCATCCCCCAAAACGGCGATGCCGAGCAAGAACCGAGTCACTTCTGTAAATACCTCACCACTGCCTCGGTCCGCGTGCGCACGCCGTACTTCGAGAAGATGCGCTTGAGGTGGCTGTGGATGGTCCAGACGCTGAGCCGCAACTCCTGCGCGATCTGCTTGTCGGAGAATCCGCGGCTCAGCAGGTCGAGAACCTCCTGCTCGCGCGCGGAGATGTCCGGCGGCTGCACCGCGGCCGCCGCGTGCCCGACATCGAAGATCGCCTGAAAATAGCGCCGTACCTGTCGGTCCAATTCGGTCGCGCTGCGCGGCAGCGCTTCGGGGAAGGAATGCAGCAGGGGCGCCAGCAGTTCGGCAGGCGGCAGCCGGCGCAGCAGGTAGCCCTGGCTCACGCCGCTGAACGACGCGAAGATCGCATCGCTGTCGGCAAACACGCCATGCGTCAGCAGCACCGGTACCGCCCGTTCGGCCGCCGCCGCAAACCGCTCCCGCAACGCCGCTGCCGGCTGTTCGCGGTTGGCCAGGATCAGGTCCCACGCGCCCTCCTGCGGAACCTCCGACGCCAGCGGACACGCGTCCAGGCGCGCCACCCCCGCCACCGGCGCGAGCCAGTGCGCCAACGCACGCCGCACGCTGCCATCCGGTTCGATGATCAGGATTCGCCAGCCTCGCCCGTCGCGTCCCGAGCCAGTCCTTTCCACCCGCGCCGCCGCGCCCGCGCCGCCCCCGAACCGCGCGGGAAAAGTCAGGAACGTGGTGTAGGTGCAGGTCATCGGATTCGCCTGCCAGAAGACCGAAACCGTGGTCTCCCGCGCATGCGAAAGGCGGAACTTGGGCCAGCCGTCGCGACGCAGTTCCGCCTGGAGTTCGCCGGCACGCCACTGCGCAACCGCCAGGTCCTCGGTGCCCAGCGGCACGTGTCCCGTCACGCCCTCGTGTACCAGCTCGGCGAACAACTCGCGTTCGAACCCAGGGTTCAGGTTGTTGACGTACTTCCGCGAACTCACCCGCCCCGTGCCGACCACCGACGGCGCGCTGACCGGACCTGCCGGAAGCGCCGGCTCCCGCGCGCGCAGCGCGTAATCCACGGCCTCCCACCCGCCGTCCAGGAGTTCGCGGTAGAGCCCGGCCACTTCCCGCGCCGCGTCGAATCGCCCGCGCGCGCGCAACCGGAGGGTCCGCCGGCGACCCTGCCATTGGATCTTCGCGTACCACGCGGGCACGAACCGCCGCTTGCCGCGATACCGGAACGAGGCGCGAAACAACCGGTCCTCCCAGTACTCAGGCTCGGTGCGCGCCGGTGGCTCGGACATTTCTTGGACACTCCGGGTGCGGCGACGCGACGGCAAGCCTCGGATTGTTGGCAGGGGGGGCCGGCAAGGTTACAGGACGGTGCCCGTTCCGCGGCGTTCGTGTCAGATCCCCGACCCGTTCGTGGCACGGCCCGGTGCGGCCTCGCCCGTTCCGGCGAGTGGTGCCGCCGCAGGCTCCCGCCTACTCTACACGCCGTCGGTGACTGGGAGCGGCCCCTGCCAACACCCTGCAGCGAAGCAGGAGGTCACTCCCCGTGGCGGAGATTCACACCCTCCACGCCACGCCTTCCACCCAGCTCCGCCCCGGGGCGCCGCCGGGTGGGACGGCGCCGACGACACACCAACCGCAACCAACCACCATGCGAACCCAAAACCAACCGCCGCCGCCGGCGCGCGACTCCTCGTGGCGCCAGGCCGCGGGCGCCTCGGCGCTCGCGCTCCTCGTCGGCGTCACCCTGCCCGCTTCCGGTGCTGTCACCGGACAGTGGGACTTCGAAAACGGCAACCTCAACGCGGCCTCCGGCGCGCCCCTGGCCTACGCCGACGGCGCCGGCGGCGAGACGCAGGCCGCCACGGCCTTCGGAACGACCACATCCTTCGGCATTCCGAACATCGGCGGCGCCGAAGCGAAGGTGATGCGGTTCGGCACCAACACCATTCCCGCCGGGTACTCGATGCCCGCGCCGGCCGCAGGTAACGGCGGCGGCAGCCAGGTCAATCAGTGGACGATCCTGATGGACGTCCTCTACCCCGCCGTCTCGAACAGCCGCTTCCGCGCGCTGGTGGAAACCGACAACGGCAACACCGCGGATGCGGATTTCTTCGTCAACGCGAGCAACGGCCTCGGCATCGGCGCCTACGGTGGCACGGTCACCGCCGATACCTGGCACCGGCTCGCGCTCGTGGTCGACGCTGCCGCCAATCAGATCCGCTGCTACGTCAACGGCCAGCAGGTCCTCGTGCGGGATGCCGGCAATTCCTCCGCTGTCGATGGACGCTGGGCCCTGTCTGCAGGCGGGGCCGCGACGCTCTTCGCCGACGACAACGGCGAAACCGCGGGTGGCTACGTAAACTCCATTCAGCTCCATAATGTCGCGCTGTCCAAAGGCCAGATCCTGGCTCTCGGCGGCCCGACCGCGGAAGGTCTGCCCGCCACCCTGCCGCCCGAGCCGTCGAGCGTGGAGGCGTGGATTCCGGCCGGCGCCTTCGCGTCGCGCACCACGCCGATCGGCGTCCTGCTCAACCCCGGTTCCACCACCATTCAGGACGCCAGCATCTCCCTCACCCTGGACGGCAATGCGGTCGCTTCGCCGGGCATCAACCGTGTCAACGGCCTGATCCGCGTCGAAAAGACCAACCCCGGCCTGACCCTCGGCAAACACCAGCTCGTCGTCAGCTTCACCGACTCCCTCGCCGGCGCGAAGAAACTGACCAACGAATTCACCGCCGCGCTCTTCTTCGAGGACTTCGAGACGGTCGCGCTCGGGCCCAAGATCGACGAAGGTCTCGAAGGCGAGACCGTCTGGACCAAGACGCCGCCCTCCGGTTGGTCCGTCGACAACAGCAACTTCATTGCGGTCCAGATCAACCCGGACACCAACCCTGACGGCGACGGCGACGGCTTTGCCGACGAGGACGGCGTCACCGAATGGGCCGGTTGGGGCTTTGCCAACAAGGCCTGGTGGGTCCAGACGGCCGGCGACCAGCGCCGATCCGAGTTCGTGCTTTCCACCGGCAATGCAGCCATCGCGGATCCCGACGAGTGGGACGACCGCAACCACGTCGAGAGCCTCTTCAACAGCGTGATGGCCACTCCGGCCATCGACATTCAGGGCCTCGGCGCCAATTCGATTACGCTGAGCTTCGCCTCGAGCTGGCGCCCCGAGGCGCGCGATGACGGCCTGCCCAAGTTCCCGGTCGATGCCGCGGGCAATGCCATCAACAACCAGACCGCGCTCATCACCGCCTCCTTCGACGGCGGCGCGCCGGTCCAGGTCCTCAAGTGGGACTCCGTGCAGGGCAGCCCGACCTTCCACACCGACCTGCCCAACGAAGCTGTGCTCGTCGCCGTGCCGAATCCGGCCGGCGCGAAATCGATGGTGCTCCGCTTCGCCCTGCTCGAAGGCGCGAACGATTGGTGGTGGGCCGTGGACAACATCGCCGTCAGCGCCGGTGCGGCGCCGCCGTCCATCACCCAGAGCCCGACGTCGTCCGAGGCCAACGAAGGCGCCGCGGTCTCGCTCACCGTGAACGCCACGGGCGACGGCCTCGCCTACCAGTGGTACAAGGGCTTCGGCACCGGCCGCACCACAGTCGCCGGCGCCACCGCAGCCACGCTCTCCTTCGCCGCCGTCGGCATCGCCGACGCGGGCTACTACTCCGTCGAGGTCAAGAATTCGGTCGGCACCGCCGCGAGCTCGACGGCGAAGCTGACGGTCCTGCCCAAGTCGGATGGCCGCCTTGTGCTGCTCGAGGAGAACTTCGACGCGCTGGCCCTCGGTCCGAACGTCGATGAGGGCGTCGCGGGCGATGCCGTCTGGACCAAGACCGGACCCGCGGGATGGTCGATCGACGACACCGGCGTCCCGGGTGTCGGTACGGAGGAGGATGGCGTCACCGAGTGGGCGGGCTGGAGTTTCGCCAAGCGCACCTGGTGGGCCGAAACCGGCGGCGACCAGCAGCGCACCGGATTCACCAAAGGCACCGGCACGTCCGCCATCGCCGACTCCGACGAGTGGGATGATACCGCCCACGCGGCCGGCAATATGAACACCTATCTCAAGACCAAGCCCATCTCCCTCACCGGAGCCAAGCCCGGCTCGGTCATCCTCCGGTTCGACTCGAGCTGGCGCCCGGAACTGCCGCAGAAGGCCGCCATCACCGCCTCGTTCGACGGCGGCGCCCCGGTCGAGGTCCTGCGCTACGATTCCGATCCGAACAACGCGAGCTACCGTCCCGACGAGGTCAACGAAACCATCGCGCTCCGCATCAACAACCCGGCCGGCGCCAAGGAACTCGTGCTCACCTTCGGCTACCTCGACACGCGCAACAACTGGTGGTGGGCCATCGACAACGTCGTGGTGCTCGCCGACAAGCCCTCGCT
>CAZYJB010000287.1:0-5910 GCA_964647675.1 uncultured Verrucomicrobiota bacterium
ATCGATAGTGCAACCGATGCCTTCCGAACAGAAGCGATCCGCCCTCTTCGCCAGCAGCGGCAGATGCTCGCAGATCTGGAATCCCGGCACGTTGGTCGGGATGGGCTGGAACTCGCCGCGCACCTCCGACGGCGCGTCCAGTTTGAGATCGAACATGTCCTGGTGCGGCGGTCCGCCCGGGAGATAGATCATGATCACCGACTTGTGGCCCGAACGAAGGCCCGATCCGCTCTCGGCGCGCAACAGTTGCGAGAGGCCGAGCCCGCCCATGCCCAGGGCGCCGATGCGCAGGAAGTTGCGGCGCGACACGCCATCGCAGAAGCCCGACGAGGCGCGCCCCGGGAGGGTCAGCATGACGGTTCCTCGACGCGGCGTTCCCTCGCGGCGGTGGCGGTGGCGGTGGCGGCTGTCGCCACGGAAACGGACCCTTCCCGGTGACGCAGCGTGCTCATCCGACCAGCTCGCGCATGGGTTGCATGCCCTGGTCCACGAGGAACTGCGGGCGTCCCGAAAGGTCCGGGACCGTCACCTTGTTCACGTCGATGCCGAGGCAATGGTAGAGGGTGGCGTGCACCTCGCCGAAGTAGACCGGGCGCTCGTTCGCCTCGCCGCCCAGGCGTTCGGTGGCGCCGATCACCTGTCCGTGACGCATGCCGCCGCCGGCAAGCAGCGCGCAGGACACGCGCGGCCAGTGGTCGCGTCCGCCGTCCTTGTTGATGGTGGGCGTGCGGCCGAACTCGCCCCACACCACCACGCTGACGTCCTTTTCCATGCCGCGCTGGTGCAGGTCGTCGAGCAGCGCGGTGAGGCCCTGGTCAAGCAAGGGCAGGTCCTGGCGCAGGGCGCCAAAATTGTCGCCGTGATGATCCCAGCGGCTGAAGGCCACGGTCACAAAGCGTGACCCCGCCTCGACCAGGCGCCGCGCCATGAGGAAGTGCTCCATGAGCTTGGGCGCCCCGTCATCGCGGTTGCGCGGATCGCCCTTGCCATAGCGTTCCACCAGTTTCGGGTCTTCCTTCTTCAGGTCGAGCGCCTCCACCAGCTTGCTCGAGGTGAGAATGCCGAAGGCCTGCTGGGTGTAGGAATCAAGACCGGCCAACTGGCCCGAGGCGTCCACGTCGCGGCGGAAACGATCCATGGCCGCCAGCAGGCCGCGCCGGTCGTTCAGGCGTTCGAGGGTGATGCCATGGAGCACCATGTCGTCCTTGCCGCCGCCCTTGTTCAATTCGAACGGCGCGCAGGACGGCCCCATGAAACCCGCAGGACCATTGTCCGACCACGGCACGTGCCCCATTTTAGGGGCCATGCCGACGAACGCGGGCATGGACGGGTCGCCCGCGCCCTGGATGCGCGTGAGGACCGAACCCATCGAAGGCCAGCCGCCCGGCGGCTGGTTGCGCGGGTGCCGGCCCGTGTGACAGGTGATCGCGTCGTGGCGATCCTCCGCGCCCACCATGGACCGAATGATCGTGTAGCGGTCAGCCATCCTGGCCAGGCGCGGCAGGTGTTCGCAGATCTGGATGCCGGCAACGTTGGTGTCAATGGGACGGAACTCGCCACGGATCTCCGACGGCGCCTCCATCTTCAGGTCGAACATGTCCTGGTGGGACGGTCCGCCCGGCAGGAAGATCATGATGACCGCCTTGTGTCCGCGGCGGATGCCGGACTGCGATTCGGCGCGCAGCAATCCGGGCAGCGCGAGGCCGCCCATGCCGAGCGCGCCGATGCGCAGAAAATCACGGCGTGTGACCCCGTCGCAGAATCCCGACCGGGTCGGCTTGGGTCCGAGTAATGTGAGCATGGGTGCGCGTCAGTGGAACGGCAGGCCCTTGGTTATTTATCTCGGCAGGGCTCCGGCTGGGCTTGATGGCCGCATTCTACAGGCCGTGAAGCCAAGTCAAGAGCCCAGACTGCTGGATTGCGGTCTGATCCGAGGTAGCCACGGGTGGGGCGTGAACCTCCGTGTCACCACTCGGTGTCCCGTCGGGACGCGGACCACCTCCGGGCTCCATCATCTGGACGATTCCCGATTGGGCCTTCGCCGACTCGCCGGTCGGAGCCGGCGAGCCAACCCTGCGTGCTTCGCCGGCCCTGTCTGCTCCCCTCCCAACGCGGCGGCCCGTCGCCGCA
This sequence comes from uncultured Verrucomicrobiota bacterium, assembly GCA_964647675.1. Classification (GTDB taxonomy): domain Bacteria; phylum Verrucomicrobiota; class Verrucomicrobiia; order Limisphaerales; family CAIMTB01; genus CAIMTB01. Next base: position 2,131 of record CAZYJB010000287.1, read on the forward strand.
ATCCAGATCAGCGCGCCTGCCCCGTCAGACTCACCGGCTTCGTGCCGCCAAATCCCACGTTCATCACCAATTCCTGCTGCACCGTGTCGCCGTCGAACTTCAACGTCAGGCGCAGATGGTACGGTGTCTCGGTGGCACACACCACCGCCTCAAACGTGTCCTCCGCCGTCCACGCCCCCGCGCCCGCCACCGGTTCGTCCGGGTAGATGCCGAACGCGGAGCGGTTGCGCTTCCAGTCCGCGTGCCCAATCGCCATGCGGCTCTCCTCTCCGTTGCGGCGAAAGGCCCACGACCAACCGCCCGTCGGATCCGCCTGAAGCGACATCCACTCCAAACCGAACTCGTTGGTCGCGAATGCGAATCGCCTGCCCAGCGACTTGGCCGCCCGCGCACTGGACGCGGCTCCCGCCGGTTTCGAGACGCCCAGGGACGCCACCACCGCGGCGAGCCGGTCAGTGCCTTTCGCGTCGCGACGCACGCGTCCCTCTGCGAACGCCGGAAGGAGCCCATTCCAGACCTGGTTCATCACCGCCTGCATATCCTTCACGCCGCTGGTGATCGCGATCACTGCGTCCTGGGCGGGCAGCACGATGCAGTACTGGCCGAAGGCGCCGTCCCCACGATACGCGCCATGCCGGCAGCGCCAGAACTGGAACCCATAGCCTTGATCCCAATCGCTGGTCGGACTGCTTCCGTTGGACACCTGCCGCGAGGTGGCGAGGTCCACCCACTCCGCCGGCAGCAGTTGCTTCCCCTGCCAGCGCCCCTTCTGAAGGTGCAGCACGCCGAACTTCGCGATGTCCTCCGTTCTCACGCGCAGGCCGTAGCCGCCGAGCGAGATCCCCTGGAAATTGGTGCCCCACACCGCGCCCTCGATGCCCAGCGGCTCGAATAACCGCGGACGCAGGTATTCCATCACGCTCTGGCCAGTCTGCTGCTGCACGATGGCCGACAGCATGAACGTCGCCGGCGTGTTGTACTTGAAATGCGTTCCCGGCTTGTGCGGCACCGGATGCGCGAGAAAAGACTTCACGGATACCTTGTCAGGACCCGACGACGTCTCGTCCTGATGCCCGGCCGACATCGTCAGCAGATCGCGCACGCGCATGGCTTTGAGGTTGCCCGACGACTCGGCCGGCGCGTCGTTTGGGAAGAACTTCAGCACGTCGTCGTCGACGGAGAGGCGTCCCTCGGCGACGGCGAATCCGACCGCGGCCGAGGTGAAGCTCTTGCTGAGCGAATACAGCTCGTGCCGGCTCGCTGCCTCGTAGGGCTTCCACCAGGCCTCGGCGACGACCCGTCCGTGTCGCACCAGCATGAAGCTGTGCATGCCGGCGACCTCGCGATCGAGCGTCTCCAAAAACGTTGCCAGCGTCGCCGGCGTGACGCCCTGGGATTCCGGGGTCGCCCGTGGAAGCGAGGTCGCACCGCGGGCGACGGACGTAGACACGGCGAGGAAGGTGGTCACAAGCGAGACGAAAACCGGGCCGGCGATGCGGGAATGCATGGTGAACGCCCGCCGTTCTCGCGAATCCCCCCGTGTTTGTCGCCACCGAAATGGCCACGGCGCCACCAGGACGTGGCGCCCCGCCCTTCCCGTCCCCTTCTTCCGTTGGTAGGGCGAGGCGTCCCGGCCGAGCCGCGCTTTTCCAGTCACCACACCCAGTCACCACACCTCGCGGCGCCCGACCTTTTTCACGCGAGCACGCGGTGCACCACATCACCCGCCACGTCGGTCAGGCGGAAATCGCGCCCCATGTGCCGGAACGTGAGGCGCTCATGATCGAGTCCCATCAGGTGAAGAATCGTGGCGTGGAAATCGTGCACATGCACCGCGTTCCTTGCGGGCCGGATGCCGTGTTCATCCGACTCGCCATACACCATCCCGGGCCGCACCCCCGCGCCCGCCAGCCAGGACGAGAACACCCAGTGATGATGTTCACGCCCCTTCGCATCGGCCGCTGCATTGAACGGCGTGCGGCCGAACTCGGTGGTCCACACCACCAACGTATCCTCGAGCATGCCGCGGGACTTGAGATCGCGGATCAGGCCCGCAATCGGCTGGTCCACGTTCCGCGCGAGCGGCGCATGGGTTTGCATGTCGCCGTGCGCGTCCCAGTTGTCGGAGGAACCGACGTCGATCAACTCGACGAAGCGCACACCGCGCTCGGCCAGGCGCCGGGCCACGAGGCATTGCCAGGCGAACCCGCGCGTGCTGCCGCGCTCGAGTCCGTAGAGCGCCAGGGTGGCATCGCTCTCGCGCGACAGGTCGAAAACGTCCGGCATCTCCATCTGCATGCCGAAGGCGGTCTCGAACGATTTCATGCGCGCCTGCAACAGCGGATCGGCCGCGCGCGTGGCGAGGTGCCGGCGGTTCAGGCGCGCCATCGCGTTGAGCTCGAGTTCCTGGCGGCGGCTGGTGGCGACGCGCCGCTGCAGGTTCGCGACCGGCTCCGCTCCGGGCACCACCAGGGTGCCCTGGTGCGCGCCCGGCAGAAAATCGCCCGCCCACACCTGGCTCCCCGCGTACGGGGTCTTGGGCGCGATCACCACGAACGATGGCAGGTTGCTATTCTCGGACCCGAGCCCGTAGCTCACCCAGGAACCCAGGCTCGGCCGCGCGAAGGTGAACGAGCCGGTGTGAATCCCCAGCGTCGCCTCGTAGTGGTTCGTATGGTCCGAGACCATCGACCGGATCACGCACAGGTCGTCCACGCATTCGGCCATGTGCGGGAACAACGAGCTGACCTCCGTCCCGCATCGGCCATGCGGCGAGAACTCCCACTGCGGACGCTTCGCAAACATGGTGAAGTCGCCCTTGCGCCCCTGGAACTCGTCCACCCGCACCGTCCGGCCTGCGTCCGCGAACAGCCGCGGCTTCGGGTCCCACGAGTCGACATGCGACACGCCGCCGCTCATGTAGAGGAAGATCACGCGTTTGGCGCGTGGTCCGAAGTGCGGCGCCTTCGGCGCCAGTGAATCCTCCACGGCAGGCGGCACGGCCTGTTCCGCCAGCAACCGCGTCACCAGACCCGGATAGAGCAACGATCCACCCACCAGCGACCGCAGGAAGCCGCGGCGCGCGGGGTCATAGGCTCGAAAGCGGTTCATCATCGGATCTCCCTCGCTCGTTCGCTTGCTCGTTCGCCCGTCGGTTCCGTCAATCCACCGTCAGGAATTCGTTGCTGCCAAACAGCACGCGCGCCAGCGCCGCATACACCACGGATTCCGGATCGGAGGTCGCCTCCTCCCCGCGCAGCGCGGCGCGATAGTCGTGCAGAAACGCGATCGCGTCGTCCCATTCCTGCGCGGCCGGCGAACGTCCCAACGTCCGGCGAAACACCGCCTTCACGCGGGCGCGATCGTCACCGGGCTCTTCGAGCACGCGCGCTGCGAGCCGCTCCGACTGCCGGTGCACGAAGGGGTCGTTGAGGAAGTAAAGGGCCTGGGTGGGAACGGTGCTCGGGCGGCGCGTCGGCGTGCTGGCATTCGGATCCGCTCCGTCGAACAGCGCGAGGAAGGGGTGCCGCTTCAGCCGCTGCGTCATGAGATAGACACTGCGCCGGGAGTGGTCGTGGACGGCGCTGAAGGGATCATGCTGCGTGTAGCCCCACGAGGTCGGGGCGGGGAACGGATGCCCGCGCGCCACGCCGGTTTCGAGTTCGCCACTCACCTTCAGGATCGAGTCCCGCAATTCCTCCGCATCCAGGCGCCGGCGCAGGAAAGGGGTGAAGCCGCCCGCCTCCCCCGCCGGCGCCGATTCCGCGGCATCGTCGGGAC
>CAZYJB010000288.1:0-5909 GCA_964647675.1 uncultured Verrucomicrobiota bacterium
ACCTGCCCATCCTCTTCATGCGCGTCGAGATCAACATCATCGCGGGCGCGAAGGACTTCCACGACTGCGTGAACCGCATCTGTTTCCGGTGAAACCCTCGGAGTGGCTGCTCATCGGCGTCGCCCGCGCCCTGCTCCCCGTCATCCAGTCGCTGCCGATGACGCGCGTCGCCGCGCTCGGCCGCGCCGGCGGCCGCCTCGCCTGGCACCTCGATCGCCGTCACCGGCGCGTGGCACTCGACAACCTCGCGCACGCGTACCCCGATCTCCCGCCCGCCGAACGCACCGCCCTCGCCCGCGAGAACTTCCTCCGCCTCGGCGAGAACTACGCCTGCGGCGCGCGCGCCGCGACGCTGTCCTGGGAGGAGATCCAGCCGCACCTCGAGTTCGGCCCGCTCCATCACCTGACCAACACCCTGGCCGCGCACCCCGACCGGTCGGTCATCCTCGCTCTCGGCCATTTCGGCAACTTCGAACTCCTCACCTGGGCGCGCCTCGCCGCGCCCGGGATCCCCATCGCCACGACCTATCGCGCGCTGCGCCAGGAGACGGCCACCCGGCTCCTGCTCGACCTGCGCCGCCGCAGCGGCTGTCTCTTCTTCGAACGCCGCCGCGACGCGCGCGCGCTGCGCGAAACCCTGCGCTCGCAACGCGTCATCCTTGGCCTGCTGGCCGACCAGCACGACGGCCGCGGGGTGCGCGTGCCCTTCTTCGGACGCGATGCCGGCACTTCCACCGCACCGGCCCTGCTCGCTCAACGCTACCGCTGCCCGCTCCTCACCGCCTTCTGCTTCCGCACCGCACCGGCTCGCTGGCGCATCGAGGTCGGCCCTCCCATCGCCACCCACCATCCCGCTGACAACCGCCGTCCGCTCGCCGACATCGCGCGCGACATGAACCGCGCCTTCGAGGCCGCCGTGCGGCGCGATCCCGCCAATTGGTTCTGGGTGCATCGCCGGTGGAAACCCGGGCCGGCCACGTCCTATCCCCCCGGCGCCCTTGGCGACGGGGCCCGCGCCGGCGCCTTCGATCTCGCCTGCGCGCCCATGATCCCGCGCCCGCCCAGCCGCCTCCTCGTCCGCGGCGTCAACTGGCTTGGCGATGCGGTGATGACCACGCCCGCGCTGTGGCGCCTGCGCGAATTGTCCCCCGACATGGAGATCACGATCCTGTCGCCCGCCAAACTCTCCAGCCTCTGGCCCGCCCACCCCGCCGTCGATCATGTCATCCCGTTCGGATCCCGCCTCTCCCCCTTCGCGGTCGCGCGCCTGTTGCGCGGGACTGCCTTCGACGCCGCGCTGATCCTCCCCAACTCGCCGCGCTCCGCCCTCGAGCTGTGGCTGGCGCGTATTCCGGTCCGCATCGGCCATGCCCGCGCCTGGCGTTCCTGGATGCTCACCACGGCCGTCCCCGACCGGCCCGACCGCGTGGCGATGACGAAGCCGTCCCCGGCCCAGGTCCGTGATCGACTTCAGTATCCCGTGCCGGTTGATCAACGCCGGCCGCCGTGGTCCGCCCATCACCTGCACGATTATCTGCATCTCGCCGCCGCGCTCGGCGCGTCCCCGGCACCACTCGCCCCCGTTCTGGTCGTCACCGACGCCGAAGTCGACGCGGCGCGGTCGCGGTTCGCGCTCGATCCGGCCACGGTCTGGGCCGGACTCAACCCCGGTGCCGAATATGGACCGGCCAAGCGCTGGCCCGCGGAACGTTTCGTCGAAGCGGCCCGCGCGGTGTCGCGAACCAACCCGAAGCTGCGGTGGCTGGTGCTGGGCGGTCCGGCCGACGTCGCTCTGGCGACGTCCATCCATCAGGCGCTCCCGAGTTCCGTGCTCGCCGCCGGCCGGACGTCGCTGCGCGAACTCATGGCGCTGTCGCGCGTCTGCCGCGTGCTGCTCACCAACGACACCGGCCCCATGCACGTCGCCGCCGCGCTGGGTACCCCGGTGGTCGTGCCCTTCGGCAGCACGTCGCCGGAACTCACCGGGCCCGGCCTTCCCGGCGATGCGCGCCATCACCTGATCCGACTCGATGTCCCCTGCGCACCCTGCTTCCTGCGCCAGTGCCCGATCGACTTCCGCTGCATGCTCGGGCTTGCCCCGGAACAGCTCGCAAACGCGGTGAACGCCGCGCTCGCCTCCGGGACCGATCCGCGCCGCGCGTGACGTCGCGGGAATCTGCCGGGCGGGCGAACGCTCACGACGTCGGCAGCCTGCCCCGCAGCTGAATCAGCGTAAGGGTGTCGGGATCGTGGCATTCCGATCGCGGGTGGAACATGAATTCGTGATGCCCTTCTCCCAGTCCGCGCACGACGCGGAGGATTTCCTCGGTGCGCATGGCGTGCAGACGGTCGACGCCCCAGACGGTATCCCCCGTGGTCCCCGCCCAGCACCTTCGCAGGACCGGCCGCAAAGCGCGCGTCGCCAGCCGCGTGATCCGCGGCAGGCCTGACGCCCGCCCGAACAGGCGAAAATCGAAGCCGCGCAATCGGATGCCAGGCCGACCCCCGGCGAACTCATTCAGCACCCGCAACACGAAGGGATGGAGGTGCAGATGATGGTGGCCGTTGATGAAATGGCACTCCAGGCCGGTCCGACCGAACTCCGTCCACTGCCGTTCGAGTTCCGATCGCACCCACGCGCGCGTGCTGCGTGTGAGCGCCAGCCGCAGTCCGGCTCTCACCGGACTTCCGCCCCACGGCCAGGCCGATCGCGTCAAAGGGAGGGAATCGCAGAGGTGAACATGCCAGCCCGTGCATAAGCCGGGGTGGGCGTGCGCCAGTTCCACTGCCTCCGCGGTGGCGGGCTGCCCCATCATCAACCCGGCACCCCCAAGGACGCCGTCCACGTGCGCCCGAAGGATGGCCGCATTGACGCCGGCGCTCCGCCCGAAGTCGTCGGCGATAAACTCGATCGTCCGGCCCATGGCGTCGCGCTGGCCACACGGTCGCCGCCGGCCCGGGAATTGCGAGATTTGCTTTGGTTCCCAACCCTGCGCCACGGCACCTTGGCGCGCGTTTCCACCCGCATGCCTGCGATCCCCGAACTCGATCGTGTCCTCTGGGGATGGAGTGCGTTGGCCGATCTATGGTGGGCCCTGGCCCTCCTCCTGGTCGGGCATCGATTCCGTCGGCGCACGCCGCAGGCGGCTCCATCGGCCATGGCGGCGTCCGCACCCCGTCCGTTCCTGACGATCTTCAAGCCACTTCCGCCCCTCGATGGCCGTCACGAACCCGCCGATCTGGCGCAGGCAGTGGGCAGCTTTGCGGCCCAGCTGGACGAGGACTCCGAGCTGATTGTGGGCCTGCCGCGATCGGACGAGGCCATCTGGTCGCGGGAGTTGGAACCCTGGCGCCGTGCCTTTCCCCGGGCCGCGATCCGTCTCTGCCTGCATGACACGCCCCGGCAGCACGCGAACCCCAAGGTCGGTTGGCTCGAACTTCTCGGCGCGGAGGCGCGCGGCGAGGTCTGGCTCTGGTCGGATGCGGACATCACGGCGCCGCCGGGCTTGATCGCGCAATTGCGGCGCGAACTTCACGAGACCACGGACACGGCCCGCGCAGTCACGACCCCTTACTGCATCCGCCGCGCCGACGGGTTGACCGGGCTGCTGGATGCCGCCTATGTCAACCTGGAGTTCCTGCCCGGCGCGCTTCTTCTGGGCCGGCTTGGCCCGCTGACCTTTTCCCTGGGCGCGGGAGTCGTCTTCCGCAGGAGCGACCTGCTTCAACGGGTCTCGTGGCCGGAGCTGGGCGACAGTCTGGCGGATGACTATGTCCTGGGACAGCGCCTGGCTCCGGTGCGGTTGAGTGGGGCCACGGTTGAGTCGCGCGCGATCCGCGGGACCCTGCGGGATGCCGCGCGGCATCTGCACCGCTGGCAGCGCACGGTTCGCTGGTGCCGGCCTGGCTCGTTCGCGGCCCTGCTGCTGGTGCATCCGCTGCTGGGCTGGCTGGCGGCGTGTGCGATGGCACCGCGGAACCCTTCGACATGGTTCGGATTGGGCGTGCAACTCGGGATCGAGAGCTTGTTCTTCGTGCTGATCATGGCGCGGGTGGGACTTCGGCTGCGGCCGTCGTTGTGGATTGCGATCGCGGCGTGGCCCCTGGCCCGCGTGGCCAGCTGGCTCGCGGCCTGGTTGCCACTGGCCGTGGTCTGGTCCGATTCCGCCGCGCCATGGTCGCATCCCATCCGGCGCAGGGAGTCCGCAGTGGATGGGAACCCAAGGACTCCCGAATAGGGGTCGTCGCACCCGGATCTCGCGACCCGCGCCTGGGAGACAGAGCACGGATGACCGGAGAACCCCGTCACCGCAATCACCCCGACGCCCGACCGCCATCTCGGGCTCGACACCTTCAACGGACTGGTCCGGCTCAGGGCTCGGCGGGAGCCGAAGGCACCGACCGACGGCGGAGGACGGCGTCGGCGACCGTGGCCACGGACCGGAGCACCTGCCGGGCCGCCTCTGCGTCGGTCAGCTTGATCGCGTACCGTTTATCGAGCGCCACCACCAACTGCAGGGCATCGACCGAATCCAGCCCAAGCCCGCCGGGACCAAACAGCGGGCGATCATCGCCGATCTCGCCCGCCGGCGTGGTCAGCATCAGCGTCTCGATGATGAGCGCGCGGACTTCGTCGCGAAGCGCGATCGTGGCGTCGTGCATGCGCGTGTTCTAACGGCCGCCAGGCGGGGACGCATCAAAGAATGCCGCCGTCGATCTTCAGGATCGCGCCGGTGATGTAACTCGCGGCCGGGCTCGCCAGAAACAGGACGGCGGCCGCGACCTCGCTGGGTTGGCCCAGCCGGCGCATCGGGATCCGGGCCAGGATTTCCGACTGCTGTTCGGGGGTCAGGGATCGCAGGGCCTCCGTGTCGAGGTACCCAGGACAGAGTGCGTTCACCGTGATGCCGAGGCGCGCGACCTCCTTGGCCAGCGACTGCGTCAGGGCGATCACGCCGGCCTTCGCGGCGGCGTAATTCGCCTGACCGGCGGGCGCCAGCAAGGCGCTCAGGGACGAGACGTTCACGATGCGCCCGGAACGCTGGGAGATCATCGTGGGCAGGCAGGCGCGGCATCCCAAAAAGGTGGCGTCCAGGTTGGTCTGGATGACTCGGCTCCACTGCTCCGGTGGCATCATGGCCAGCAGTCCGTCGTCGTGAATGCCGGCGTTGTTGACCAGCACATCGATCCGCCCGGTGGCCTGAGTGACCGCCTGCACCGCAGACTCCCATGCCGCGGCCTGGGTGACATCGAGGGACACCACCTGGCAGCGGTCCGGGAAGCGCAGGACCAGCCGATCGGCCCGCGCGCGCGCGGAGCGGACGCCCAGGAACACGCGCGCGCCGGGATCTGATTCGCACGCGAGTTCGGCGATGGCGTGGCCGAGGCCGCCATTGGCTCCGGTAACAAGAATCGTGCGCATGCGAAGGGCGACGGGGAACGGGGATCCGGTTTCAGTCGGCGGGCCCGGATTCAGGAGTCCCGGTGACACGACGGAACAGGGCACCTGCCACCTGCAGGTTGCTGCCCACGACATTGACGCAGGCAGCCGGCGCGCGTGGCTCGTCGAGGCAGCGAACGGCGGCGACGCACGGCCACCCACCGGCGGCGGCGAAGCCCTCTCCCAGCACGCGGCGGCAGGAAACGGAAGGGCCGGCCCAGTCGCGCCAGGCCGTGGCTTCCAGCGCATCCGCGGCATGACCCGTGCGCGAGTCGAACAAGTAATCGGCCGGCCCGCCGGGCGGAAGCTGGGCACGCACCTGCCGCAGGGCGACGACGCGGCCGCGGCCGGCCCGGTAGGGTGCGGGATTGGTCAGCGCCGCGAGTTCGACGCGACCTGGGTCGGTGCGCAGGTAGAGCGCGGCGGCGCCTTCCGAGGTGGGAATACCGCGCGCGAAAGTCGCCAGCGC
>CAZYJB010000289.1:0-5899 GCA_964647675.1 uncultured Verrucomicrobiota bacterium
ACTTCGAGCGCATTCTTCGGCCCGATGCCGTAGACGTACCGAAGCGCAAACTCGATGCGCTTCTCACCGGGGATTTCGACACCAATGATGCGTGGCATGGAAAAATCAGCCTTGGCGCTGTTTATGGCGCGGGTTGGAGCAAATGATGCGGATCACGCCTTTTCGGCGGACCACCTTGCAGTTCTCACACAGTTTTTTGACCGAGGCCCGAACTTTCATGGCGACCTACTTCTGTCGATAAGTGATACAGCCTTTGGACAGGTCGTAGGGCGACATTTCTACTACCACCCTGTCCCCGGGCAGGATGCGGATGAAATTCAGCCGCATCTTTCCCGAAATATGCGCGAGAATCCGGTGGCCGTTGGGCAGCGCCACACGAAACATCGTGTTGGGCAGCACTTCCACCACCGTTCCCTCGACTCTTATGGCGTCTTCCCGCGACACGTCAGAATCTCCGCCGCACCCTCGGTGATCAGCACCGTGTGCTCAAAATGGGCGGAGAGCTTGCCATCGCAGGTGACCACCGTCCAGCCGTCATTCAAAACTCTCACTTCCCGCCGGCCGGCGTTCACCATCGGCTCGATGGCGATCGTCATGCCGCTGCGAAGCTTCGGGGATCTCTCCCCAGGCTCCACAAAGTTGGGCACCTGCGGTTCCTCGTGCACGCTTCGGCCGACGCCGTGGCCTACAAACTCGCGCACCACCGAGAAACCGGCTCCTTCCACCACGTCCTGCACCGCCCGCGAAATATCAACAACCTGCAACCCGCCTCGGGCCTGGCTGATCCCAGCCTCCAGCGCACGCTGCGTAATCTCCAGCAGCCGCTGCACCGACGGATCACAGCCCCCGACCGGAAAGGTCGCCGCCGTGTCACCGACGAATCCCCGGTGCACCACGCCGACATCCAGACTGACCACGTCCCCAAACATCAGGCGCCGCGGCCCGGCTATTCCGTGCACCACCTCGTCGTTCACGGAAATGCACGTGTGCCGCGGAAACCTCCGGTAGCCGAGGAACGCACTGCGCGCCCCCGCCGCCCGGATCCGCTCGGCGGCGAATTGGTCCAGTTCCAGGGTGGTCACCCCGGGGGCCACTGCGGCCCCGACCTCCTCCAGCACCCGGTTGGCGATTCGACACGCCTGCCGGATGGCCTCGATCTCCGCGGGTGACTTGATCAGGCCCATACGCCTCGTGGGGCCCGGCCGGACTCCCGGTCCACCCCCAAGTCACCACGCTTCGCGACCGGCTCTTTCAAGGAACAACAAATCATCCGCCGCCCGATCCGCCCTAGATACGCCCCCGCACACGGCCCTTCTTGAGGAAGCCGTCGTAGTGACGCATCAGCAGGAACGATTCGAGCTGACGCAGGGTGTCCAGCAAAACACCGACCGTGATCAGGATGCTGGTTCCGCCAAAGAAACTCGCCACCTCGAATGGCACCCCCATCGCCCGATAGAGGATCACCGGGAAGATCGCAATCGAGGCCAGGAACACGGCCCCAGCCAGTGTGATGCGGCTCATGGTCCAGTGCAGGAAATCACTGGTTGCCTGCCCCGGCCTCACCCCGGGGATGTAACCGCCGTACTTCTTCAGGTCGTCGGCGATCTGGATCTCGTTGAAGATCGTGGCCACCCAGAAGTACGAGAAGAAGATGATCATCAGCGCCTCCATCAGGAGGTAGGCCGGGCGCCCATACCCGATGGTCATGCCCAGCGTCTTCAGGAACCCGAGCTGGTCAAATCGACTTCCCAGGGTCATCAGCAGCTTCTCGGGAAACATCAGGATCGCCTGCGCGAAGATGATCGGCATGACGCCCGCGGCATTCACCCGCAGCGGCATGAAGGAACTGCCCCCGGGCACCACTTTGCGTCCCACCGAACGCTGCGCGTACTGGACGGGGATCTTCCGTTGAGCCTGGGTCACCGCGATGACGGCCGCGACCACCGCCACCAGAAGCAGCACCAGCGCGATGGCATGGAAGACATTCTTCCCCTCGCCCGAGGCCGGCCGGAACATGTAATACACACCCGAGGCGGTCTGCGGCAGGCGCGACAGAATCCCCACCGTGATCACCAGCGAGACGCCATTCCCCACCCCGCGCTCGGTGATCTGTTCGCCCAACCAGACCAGCAACATGGTGCCGGCGGTCAACATGATCACGGTCTGGATCCGGTACCACCAGATCGGCTCCATGATGACCAGTTTGCCCGGAAAATTCGGGAAAATGCTTTGGGGATGCTCCCAGCCCAGCGCCATGGCGAAGCCCTGGCCCAGGCAAAGCACCAGGGTCAGGTAGCGGCTGTACTGCACGATCTTCACCCGGCCGCCCTCTTCGCGCGCCATCTTACTCAGACTGGGCACCACCGCACCGAGGAGTTGAATGATGATCGTGGCGCTGATGTAGGGCATGATGCCCAGCGCCCCCAGCGCACAGCGCTCCAATGCGCCGCCCGTGAAGAGGCTGTACATCCCCACCAGCGAATTGTCGGCCCCGGAGCGCTGCGTTTCCTGCAGGAAATCCGTAAGCGCGCCGCCATCCAGGCCGGGCAGCGGAATGATCGCGACCACGCGGCACACCGCGAGGAGTGCGAACGTGAAAATGAGGCGCGACTTCAGTTCCGGGACCCGGAAACAGTTCGCGAGGGTGGCGAGGATCTTGGACAGCATGCGCTGCTCCGGGAGTTCAGGCCTTAGCCGCAGGCTCCGTGCGTTGGATCACCTGGCACTGGCCTCCGGCGGCTTCGATCTTGGCCTTTGCCGAGGCAGTGAATGCATGCGCATGAACGGTCAGCGAGCGCGTGATCTCGCCGTCCCCGAGGATCTTGACCAGTTGCTTCCGACCGCGTGCGACGCCCGAATCCCAGAGGGACTTGGTATCGACGACCGAACCGGCGGGAAACGCCTCCAACGAGCCGACATTGATGCCGAGGTACGAAATCCGATGGCGCGCGTTGTTGAAACCGCGCTTGGGCACGCGGCGGATGAGCGGCATCTGACCGCCCTCGAACCCGACGCGCAAGGTGCCACCGGCCCGCGCGGACTGGCCCTTGCCGCCGCGACCGGAGGTTTTACCCAGGCCGCTGGATTCACCATGGCCAAGCCGCTTGGAGCGGGTCCGGGCGCCGGGACGATTCTGGAGAGAGTGGAGACGCATGACTCGGTTCAGTTGGCAGCCGCGGGTGCGGCCACGGTTGGGCGGGGACGAACGGTGATGCCGCGCGCGCGCAGGATGTCCTCGCGAGTGCGCAGGCTGAGCAGCGCGGTCAACGTCGCCTTGGCCACGTTGGCGGCATTCTTGGAACCCAACGATTTGGTAAGGATGTCGCGGATGCCCACCGCGTCGAGCACCGCGCGCACGGTCTTTCCAGCGATCACGCCGGTACCGGCGCTGGCCGGACGCAACAACACCTTGGCACCGCCAAAGGCGGAATAGACGTCATGCGGGATGGTCGCGGCGGACAGGGCGATGGCGACCAGGTTCTGTTTGGCCACGGCGCCGCCCTTCTTGATTGCCTCGGCGACTTCACCCGCTTTCCCCAAGCCCAGCCCGACGCGGCCCTTGCGATCTCCCACCACCACCAGCGCGCTGAAGCTGAAGCGGCGACCGCCCTTGACCACCTTGGCCGACCGGTTGATGTAGATGACCTTCTCGGAGAACTCGCTGTCGCGTTCGTCCTGACCCTCGCCTGGGCGCGGGCGGCGTCCGCGGAATCCGCCTCCGCCTCGCCCGCCGCGGCCCTCGCCGCCCCCACGGCCTTCGCCTCCCGTGCGCGGTGCCGGCGACGCTGCTGCTGGTGCTGCTGCTGCTGCCTTCTCGGTTTCTGCCATAACGGATCCGTGTCTGAGTGTCAGAATTCCAAACCGGCCTCGCGCGCGGCATCGGCCAGCGCCTTGACCTTGCCGTGGTACTGCGCCGCCCCGCGGTCGAAGACCACCCGCTTCACGCCCTTGGCCAGCGCCGCCTGCGCCGCGATGGCGCCGAGCTTCTTGGCCGAATCGGCATTCGCCTTGAGCACCGGCTTCTCCGGAGCCTTGGTGCGCGTCGAAGCCGCAGCGAGCGTCCGGCCCACGGCATCGTCGATGAACTGCACGTAGATGTGCTGGCCGGTGAAGGTCACCGCCATGCGCGGCCGCTCCGCGCTTCCGATCACCTTCTTGCGCACCCGCAGGTGCCGGAGACGGGCCAGGCGCTGTTTGTTCTGAATGTTCATGCTGCGAACCTGTCAGGACTGAAATGATTGGTTTCCGGTGTGCGACGATCTGGGACGCCGCGCTACTGAACCGTCTTGCCTTCCTTGCGGCGCACCGTTTCACCGGCGTACCGCACGCCCTTGCCCTTGTACGGTTCCGGCGGATAGAAGGAGCGCAACTCGGCCGCCACGCGACCCACGATTTGGGCGTCCGGGCCTTCGATCTTGATCTTGGTGTTCTCTTCCACCGTCACCTTGATCTGATCCGGGATCGGATAAACGATCGGGTGCGAGTAGCCGAGGCTCATGGTGATCTGCTTGCCCTGCACCGCGGCTTTGAACCCGACCCCCTGGATCTCCAACTGCTTCGAGAATCCCTCCGCCACGCCGGTCACCATGTTGCTGACCAACGCACGGGAGAGGCCGTGGAAGGCCTTGGCCTGCGCGGAATCGTTGGGGCGGCCCATCACGATGCTGGTTCCCTCCACCTTGGCCGTCGTGCCGCCCGGGAGGGCGAACTCCAGACGACCCTTGGGGCCCTCCACCTTCACCACGCCCTGGCTGATCTCCACCTTGACCTTGGCGGGAATGACTACCGGCTGTTTTCCGATACGCGACATAAAATCGGTTCCTCGTCCTGTGCTCGTTTCGAATCGAATCGATGCGTTGCGGAGGCGTGGCCTACCAGACCGAACAGAGCAGCTCGCCGCCCAGGTTCCTGCGCCGCGCCTCCCGATCCGTGACCACTCCCGACGATGTCGAAACCACCACCACTCCGAGTCCGCCCCGCACCTTGGGGATGGAGTCCGCCGGCGCGTAGACGCGGCGTCCCGGCGAGCTCATCCGGCGCAGTCCCTCGATGACACTTTTCTTGCCCGAGTAGCGCAGCTTGACGCGGATCTGCTTCTTGGCGGCCGCACCCTCGACACCCACCTCGGTCAGGTAACCTTCCTGTTTGAGCACCTCGGCGATGCTCAGCTTGAGGCGGGAATGCGGGATGAGGACGTCGGTGTGCTGGGCGCGCGCGGCGTTCCGCAGGCGGCACAGTAAATCGGAAATGGGATCGCTCAACATAACTACCAGCTTGCCTTGATGACTCCGGGAATCAGTCCGTTCAACGCCATTTCGCGGAAAGTAAGGCGGGACACGCCGAATTTCCGGATGAAGCTCCGTCGGCGCCCGCTCACCTTGCAGCGGTTGGTCAGCCGCACCGGACTCGCGTCCTTCGGCAGCTTGGCCAGGCCTTCGTAGTCGCCCTTGGCCTTCAGTTCAGCGCGGCGGGTGGCATACTTCGCCACCGCCTCGCGCTTGCGTTTGTCGCGCTCTTTCCAGGCTTTCTTCGCCATACAATCTGGGGTGCGGATTCGGGTCGGATCAGGTCTCGTCGTGGCTCGACTGGCTGGCCGGTGCGGGCGCTCAGCGCTCGGCGAACGGCATGCCCATCATCTTCAGCAGCTCCCGCGCGTCGTCATCCGACTCCGAGGAGGTCACAATGGTGATGTCCATGCCTTGATGGCGCTTGATTTTGTCGAGATCGATCTCCGGGAAGATCGTCTGGTCGCTGATGCCCAGCGTGTAGTTGCCGCGTCCGTCGAAATGCCGCGGGTTCAGACCGCGGAAATCGCGGATGCGTGGCAGGGCCGTGGCCACCAGCCGGTCAAAAAACTCGTACATGCGGTCGCGGCGCAAGGTGACGCGGCAGCCGACCG
>CAZYJB010000290.1:0-5887 GCA_964647675.1 uncultured Verrucomicrobiota bacterium
TCGGAGAAGGAAGATGATGTTCAGAGCCGCATGCGTCGTATTTGTGTCGCTTTTTGCCGCACCGGAGCTGCGCATCTTTGCCGCCGAGCCGGGAAGCACTTCCGAAGGCGAGGCAGGCCGCGCGGTCTTTCTGGCGTTGTCCGCAGACGAAGGAGCCACGTTCGCACCCGAGCGCGAAGCATTGCGCGAATCGACGGGAGCCTGCGGCTGTTGCGGGATGCGCGCCCACGCCGATGCCGCGGGCAATCTTTTTGTTTCGTATCGCGGCGCGCGAGCTACGGGGAACCGCGATCAGATCCTCGCGGTAGCGCGACCGGGTGAGACGACGGGTCGTGTGGTGCTCTCCGCCGCGTGGAAGATTGCGACCTGTCCCATGAGCAGCACCACGTTTGCGCCGGCGTCCAACGGCGTGGTGGCAGCGTGGGAATCGGAAGGCAACGTGCATTGGACGCGCATCGATCCCGTCTCGCTCGAGCCGGGACCGGTGGTTTCCGTGGCCGGGCGCGTCCCACGCAAGCATCCGGCAGTGGCGGGCAATGCGCGCGGCGAAGTCCTGCTTGCCTGGAGCGAAGGCACGTCGTGGGGGAAGGGCGGCGCACTGTCGTGGCAGGTCTTCGATTCCACGGGGAAGGCGGTGGCCGAACCGCAGCGTGCCGAGGGACTGCCGGTCTGGAGCCTTCCCGCCGTTTGGGCGGACCGGGACGGAAAGTTCCACGTGATCTTTTGAAGAATCTCCAAGGAATCCTGAAGGGATTCGATCCGCAGCCCGGGGTTGGCCGCAGGCCTACCCCCGGGTCCCAGGCCACGCACGCAATTCGCGACCGCAACCGCGACGCGGTCGCGGTCGCGGTCGGAAAGACGAGGGAGACGCGCCGGGAGAAGTGTCAACCCCGGTGGGGTTGCGGAAGGTAGGGTGGGGTGACCGGAACCCCGGGTTGCGCGGGCGCGCCACCCGGGGCTTTGGATCGCAACCGCGTTGCGGTTGGGAGACGAGAGGGTGCGAAAGGATGACTTCGATCAAGTGGCGGTCGGCATCCGTGCGGAGGCCGAGTCACAAGTCGGATCCCATGAACCACCACGGGATCCCAAGACCCACCTTAGCGCCTGATCGCCGGGTGCTTAGGCTGCTTTGGATCCCGCCGATTCTGCCGATGTGAAAGGGGAATCCAGGTCAATGGATCGAGTCTCCCCAACCCATGAGCATTCAGTGCGCGCGACATTCCTCCCGATGCGATCAGGGCCTCTTCCGCACCTCTGCATGGATCATTGCCCTGTTCGCCGCGCCGGCGGCGCTGGCGCAGGGCTGGCAACAGGTCATCCATCTCAACGGTAAGCGCGGCTCCGCCGTCGGAGGCGGTGCCGGCAACACGGTGTATGCCGGCCTGGGCACGGGTGAGGTCTTTCGCTCGGACGACAATGGCGTGACTTGGACACGCTCCGACCTCGGTCTGGTCGATGACGCGGGACGCATGCTCCTCCCGAAGGCCTTTCTGGTGACGCCGTCCGGACGTGTCATCCGAGGTGGTGACAACGCTTCCTGGCAGAACAAGGTGGGCTCCCCCGTTTTCGTGTCCGACAACCGCGGCGCAAACTGGAACGAAGTGCCGCTGCCGTTCGCGAGCACGGCCCGGAACCCGGCGGGCATCGGAATCAGCGATCTCGTGCTGCACCAGGGCGCGGTCTATTTCTCCGATCTGCTGTCCGAAGGCGTCTGGAAAAGCACCGACAACGGAACCACCTGGACCGCGGTCGGGACCGATCTGCCGACGGCGCCGTTCGTGGGGTTTGCCAAGACTTACTACGCCCTGGCGAGCGCCGGGGGCGCCTTGCTCACGGTCGAAGGCATCCGGGGCGTGTTTCGCTCGACCGACGGCGGCGTGACCTGGGCGCAGTCAGTGAAGGGGATTCCTGGCGTGGCGAACAGTCCCCTGGTCGGTGGTCGCACCTGGTCGGGGAACGACGTGGTTGGCGCGGCGGATGGCACGGCCTTCGCCATCGTGGACAGTCGCGTCTACCGCAGTCGCGACGCCGGCGTCTCGTGGGAGGAGGTGGGCGCGGGGTTGTTCATGAGCCCGAATCCATTCGCGCCCTCGGTGATTCAGCCTTCGGCGCGCAAGGTGGAGTTGATGGGGGACCGTGTGTTCGTGACGTCGACCGACGGCAACCCGCGCTACTTCGAAGGAACCGCCCTGGGCGAGTCGTGGTCGGAACTGCCGCGCATCCCGGTGGGCGGCGAGCCGGCAAGCATTCTCGCGCAGTCGTTCGCCGCGCATAACGGAGCCCTTTACGCCGCCGGCACCAACGGCATTCACCGGCTCGACCTCGCCGACGCCGTGCGCACGCCGTTGCTGCCCATTGTCGAGACGCAGCCCGCGGGCCCGTTCGGATTGAACATCGGGTCCACACTGCAGGTTCGCGCGACCGCGCGCGGCACCGCGCCGTTCACCTTCGAATGGCGGATCGCGGACCAACTCGTCGCCGGTCAGACCGGGGCCACGCTCCGTTTCACGGCGACCGCGGCGTCGGCCGGCGGAACGTTGAGCCTCGTCGTCCGCAACGCGGCCGGCAGCGTCACCAATGTCCTTGGGCAGCTGAACGTCGCGCCGACGGCGCCGGGCGTGATCGACTACGGATTCCCGCCCCAGAACCCGGGAGGTGCGGGTGTCTCGGCCATTGGCTTCGGACCGGATGGCTCCGTGTATTACGCGGGAGGATTCTCTTCGCAGTTCGAGACATTCACCGGCCTGCGCAAGGCCCACGCGGATGGCACGATCGACAGTTCCTTCGTCACCGGCGCGCTCATCGGGGTGGGATCGGGCCCCGGCGCCACCAGCGGCACGCCGACCTTCGTCTTCCCGCTCGACGACGGTTCGGTCCTGGTCGGAGCCGCGGGAACCTCCAATGGCGCGCGCTACTACCGGCGCTTGCTGCCGGACGGCGCGGTCGACGCTTCGTGGCCATGGCCCGCGGAGATGGCGGGGGGTCCGCGCAAGATCGTACGGTTGGCCGACGGCAGACTTCTGGTGGGGGGTGGCAGTGCGGGAGGCATTCACCGACTTCACGGCGACGGCACCCTCGACCTGACCTTCCACGGGCCATCCAGCATCGGGCGCTTTCAGCAAAACTACGTCTCGGATCTCGCCGTGCTGGCGGACGGACGCATCCTGATCGCGGGGCTTTTCAATGAAGTGGATGGCGTGGCGCGGGTTGGTCTGGCCCGCCTGCTGCCGAGCGGGGCGCTCGACCGATCGTGGGTGCCTGCCGCCCTCCCGAGTGGTTCCGAGGTGAAGGCACTCGTCGTTCTGCCGGACGGGAAAATCCTGATTGGAGGCTCGTTTCCAACCGTCGGAGGGCAGCCGCATCGGAATCTCGCGCGCCTGGATCCCGACGGCAGCGTGGATGCCGCAGTGGGGGATCTCATTCCCAACACGGTTCCCGCCGGGGTGGTGAACGCCATCGTGGCGCAGCCCGACGGTCGGGCGTGGGTCGGCGGCGCGTTCCGGGGAGTGTCGGGCCGCGATTCCCTCTTCCGGCTCAAGCCCGATGGAAGCGTGGACACGGACTTTCCGGAACTTCCATTGCGCGAGCGGGGCGGGACGCAGTCCATGCCGGTGTTGACGCTGGCTTGGACGGCCGACGGCCGGCTCTGGATCGGGATGGCGGGTCAGGAGGCGGGAGGCCATGCCGCGGGACAACTCTTCCGCCTCCGCACCGACGTGGAGGGACCGAGCGTGGGCTATGCCGGTCCCGATCAGACCCCTGACGAGGGAACTTCGATCGTGCTGCGGGGCGCGGTGTCTGGCGCCTACTCTGCGGTGCAATGGCGATTCGAGGGCGTGCCGATGGCGGGAGCCACGTCCCTCGAGCTTCCCTTGTCGAACGTCATCCAGGCGCGTTCCGGCCGCTACGACCTCGTGGTAACCTCGCCGGGTGGAGAGCATGTCAGCGAGCCGGCCACGGTGCGCGTGCGCGGGCCGGTGGTCATTGACCAGGCTCCGGCCGCTGCGGTGGGACTGGTGGGCGGCACTGCGGGCTTGGCGGTGGGTGCGTTCGGACAGCTGCCGCTGACCTACCAATGGACGTTCAACGGCGGGAATGTGGCCGGGGCCACCAACCGCGCATTGAGCCTGACGAATCTTTCGTTGAGCGCCGCGGGCGACTATGCCGTTCGCGTCACCGGACGCAACGGGTCCACGCTGACGAGCGACCCCGCCTATCTGACGGTGATACCTCCACCGGGAACGACGAACAGTGCGTTCCGTCTCGGACTGTTCCCCTCCGCCTCATTCACGGCCTTTCGCGACCTCGAGTTCCTGCCCGACGGACGCGTGCTGGTGGGCGGCAGCTTCGCCACTCGCGCCGGCGGGCCGAACGCCCACCTCACGCGCCTGACCGCCGATGGTGCGATCGACTCAAGCTTCCAGTTCGAGGCGACCGGGGTCACCGAGTTCGCGGCCATGGACCTTCAGCCCGATGGACGCGTGGTCGTGTTGCTCCGCACCGGATCTTCCTACGCCGTGCGCCGATTGCTGGAAAGCGGCGCCGTCGATCCCGCCTTCACGGAACAGCCGGTGGACTCTGGAACAGAGCTCGAGATCGCACCGGACGGCGGCATCCTCGTGCTCGGCGCCAGCGGCGTGATTCGACTCGAGAGCACCGGCGCCCTGGATGCGGGATTCCGGCAGCGAATGGGATTGAATGGCCCGGTGCAATCGCTCTCGGTGGATCCGGCGGGACGCCTCTATGTCGCGGGCAGCTTCGACGCCGCGGGCGGGCTGCCGCGCACGCCTCTGGCGCGGCTGTGGCCCGATGGCACGCGGGACGCCTCGTTTGCGCCGACGAACACCTTTGCCAGCCCAGGGACCGTGCGTGCGCTTGCCAACGGGGCGCTCGTCTCCGACTTCAACGGCTTTCATCGCTTCGACGAAGATGGGCGCCGCGACGAGGCCTTCGGGTGGCGTTCACGATTCGCCGCGTGGGATCTCCTGGCCGCGGGCGGAGTTGCCGGCGTGCTTCCGAGCCCGGGCGGGGAAGGGGTGCTGCGCGCGGCGGACGGCTCGCCTGCACTGCCGATCAGCGCCATGAAGGTGCCGGCGTCGTTCAACGGTTACTCCTTCCTTCGGGTGGCACCCGACGGGGCGATCTGGCTGGCGCTGGGCGCGAGCGGATCGCCCGTGGGCCCCGCTTCGATGCTCTTCAAGTTGTATGGCACCGTGACCCCGCTGGCGCTGGTGACCGCTCCGGTGTCCCAGACGGTCGATCTCGGTGCCCGCGTTGCCTTCCACGCTGTGGCCACCGGGACCTCGCGCGTCGGCTACCAGTGGCGACGCAACGGCGTGCCGCTCGCCGGGGAAACCAATGCCACGCTGGTCCTGGCCGCGGCGAAGTCTGCGGACCGTGGCGACTACACCGTGCTGGTGAGCAATCGTTCGGGGACGCTCGAGAGCCGTCCCGCCACTTTGCTGGTGCTGGGGCTGCCGGAGATTCTCGCCGTGCGCGGCGGCGGCACACTTGGACTGGCGGATCCCCTCGGTCTCTCGGTGAGTGCGCGCGGAGCCGGAGCGATCACGTTCCAGTGGCGGCACAAAGGTTCGCCAATCGCTGGTGCCACCAACGCGACCTACATCGTGCGCGCCGCGACGCTCGCCGACGGGGGAGACTATGATGTCGTAATCGCCAACGCCCTGGGCTCGGTCGCAAGCGATCCGATCCGTGTGGCGGTGGAGGTGCGGCCGGGGGCGGTGATCGGGAGTCTCACGGGGGTTTCCAGCGGTGGCGGCATGGAACTCAACATGCTGCCCAACGGCGACTTCCTGGTCGACGGCCGGGCTTACAACCGCTTCGGCGAACTTCAGTTCGCGCTCCCGTTTCCGGACGGGACCTCCAC
>CAZYJB010000291.1:0-5874 GCA_964647675.1 uncultured Verrucomicrobiota bacterium
CGCGGGCGCCGGCACCGGCGTGGACGGCTGATCAAAACGGCCGGCCTGCGATCTCGCCTCCGCACCGGTCCGGGCCTGCCCCGCGCCTGGCCGGCGGCCTTCGCTTCAATCCGATTGCAGGATTGGAGGCCCGCCGTAGCCTCCTGCCGTGCGGCGGCAATCCGAACGCTTCCTCCCGGCCCATGTCCCTGCGCGTTGATCCATTCGGTCCCGACGCGTTGCTGGTGCGCTTTGCCACCCAGGGCGATGGCGAGGCCTTCGAGCGTAGCCGCGCCCTGCTGCGTCGCCTCGAGGAACAGCCGCCGACGGGCCTGGTCGAAATCACTCCCGGCATGACCACCGTCCTGCTCGAGTTCGAACCAGGCTCGCGCCCCGACCCGGCGTTCCTCAGCGCGATTCTCGCCGACGCCGCGCGAGTGAAGCCCGGTCAGAACCCTCCCTCCCGCACCCTCGAGGTGCCGGTGGTCTACGACGGCGACGACCTCGAGGCCCTGGCCACGCGCACCGGGTTGCCGCGTCAGCGGGTCGTCGAACTGCACGCCGCGCCGTTGTACCGGGTTCAGATCCTCGGTTTCTCCCCGGGATTCCCCTATCTCGCCGGACTCGACCGCCGACTCCATGTCCCGCGCCTCGGAACCCCGAGACCGCGCGTGCCCGCCGGCTCGGTCGGCATCGGCGGCGAACACACCGGCATCTATCCCGTGGCCACCGCCGGCGGCTGGAACCTGATCGGCCGAACCGACCTGCCGCTGGTGGACGCCACGGCAGCGCGGGCCTCCGATCCCGACGCCTTCGCGCTTCACCCCGGTGACGCGGTGCGGTTCGTGCCCGTGAAGAGCCTGAACCTGCACGAAACCTCGGGTGCAGCGCGTGAAGACACCCCCTGTGAATGAACCACAGGCCATCCTCGAAATCCTGAGCCCTGGACTCGGCGCGTCGCTCCAGGACCACGGAAGACGCGGCTGGAAACGGTTCGGCGTGCCGCCGGGCGGCGCCCTCGACGACCACGCCGCCGCCTGGGCCAATCTGCTGCTCGGCAATCCGCTCCAGGCCCCGGTGCTGGAACTGCTGCTGCACGGCGCCCTCCTGCGCGTGTTGACCCCGCTGACCCTCGCCATCACGGGCGCGGCGCTCTCCCCACAGGCGGAAGGACGCTGGCAGACGTACGAGGTCGAGGCGGGAACCGAGCTGGCCGTGCCGCCCCCGGAGGCCGGGGTTTGGACTTACCTCGCGGTCCAGGGAGGCTTCGCCGCGCCGCGCTGGTTCGGCAGCGTCAGCGTCTTTCCCCGCGGCGGTCTCGGCACCGCGCTCGCCGCGCGCTCGATCCTCCGCCGTGCACCACGCAACTGGGACTCACCTCCAGCCGGGGTTGCACGCCGATGGGTCGATCCCTCGGAACGCCGCGACTACGCGCACCCTCCCCCGCTGCGCGTCTGGCCGGGTCCGCAATGGGACCTCTTCCCCGAACCGGTCCGCGAACGCTTCTTTCGCCAGGCCTGGCGCGTCAGCTCGCGCTCGGACCGCACGGGATACCGGCTCGATGGCCACCCGCTGGCAGTTCCCGGTATCGATCTCCCGAGTGAACCCGTCCTGCCCGGGTCGATCCAGGTCCCGCCCGACGGCGTGCCCATCGTCACACTGCGCGACGGCCCCACGGTGGGTGGCTATCCCAAGCTCGGACTGGTGGATCCCGCCGACCTGTCGTGGCTGGTCCAATGCCGACCCGGACAGCCGATCCGGTTCACGCACATCGCCCCGCCATGAACCCGGAATCCGCGCCCGGCTTCGATCTGAACTGCGACCTCGGCGAAGGCGAGCCGCTGGAATCCACCGCTGCACTCATGGCCTTTCTCGATTCGGCGAACATCGCGTGTGGTGGCCACGCCGGCACCGAAGATTCGATGCGCGCGTGCCTCGGAATGGCCCGCGTCCTGCAGGTACACGCCGGCGCGCACCCGGGCCTTCCGGACGCGGGCGGTTTTGGTCGCACGCCCGGACGCGTCCCGCAATCCGCCGACGTGGAAGCCTGGCTGGTCACCCAGGTTGGGACGCTGCAGGAGCACGCCCGCGCCGCGGGCATCCCCCTTCACCATGTGAAGCTCCATGGGGCGCTGTACCATCTCACCGACCGGTACCCCGAGCTCGCGCGCGCCTACCTCGGTACCGTCGCGCGCCGCTGGCCGGAGTGCCGCATCTATGCGCGCGCCGGCGGTCTGGTCAGCCGCCTGGCACCGTCGTTCGGTCTCGAAGCCTGGCCCGAGGCCTTCCTCGATCGCGCCTACCATTCGGATGGCCGCCTCGTCCCGCGCGGCTCGCCCGGAGCGGTGCTCGCCGATCCCGCGATCCTCGTGGCCCGCGTGGCCGCCCTTCAACAAGGCACGCCCTGGTCCGATGCCGACGGTCGCGAACTCCGGCTCCAGGCGCGCACCCTGTGCGTCCACGGTGACTCGCCCGCCGCGCACGCCCTCCTCGCCGCGGCCCGCTCGGCGCTCGGTCCCCGGAGCGCACCTCAGAAGTTCCCCTAAAGAAATTCCCCATCCCGTCCGATGTGCAGGTAGGGCGTTTGCCGGGAGGTCCATCGCAATCGCCCAGCTTCAACACCCCGGGCGCTGGTCCGGACCATGTCGGACTTCGTGATCCGTGACCTGCCGCAGTGGATCCATCATGAGCCTGAGAACGCTCCGTTCGGCCGCGTCGACGGCCACTGGACCGCGCAGGTCACGCTGTTCGCGCACGAACTGCTGCCCGGACTCGAAGCCGCGGCTTCGGTTTACAACTTGCTCGAGGAATCAATCGACCATCCCATCTCCGAAGAGCACCCCGGCGACGCCATGACCCAGCCGGGGCGCACGTTCCGCTTCAAACTGACCTCGAAGTTCTGACGCCGGCCATGGAGCCCTGCCCGCCCAGCCTGCCGCCACCTCGGCGACCACGCTCCCGCCGTCTCCTCGGCGCTGGAGCGCGATGGATTGCGCTAGTCGCCCTCGCCACAGGTGTCCTTCAACCGCCCGCCGCCCGGTCCGGCTCGGAGCCCGACAAGCCCGCGAGCGTCCAGGAATACGAGCTGAAGCGCGCCTTCCTCGAACGCTTCCGCTCCTTCGTCCACTGGCCCGCCACACCGCACGCACCCCGGCCCCGCGCCATGACCCTCGGGGTGATCGGTCGCAATCCGTTTGGACCCCACCTCCCAGCGGGCTCGCGGATCGCCGGGCAGGACGCGAAGCCCCTGCGCCTCATTGAATGCACCACGCCCCAGCAGGCCGCCGGCTGCGATATTGTCTTCTTTTGCAACGTTCCTGAAGGCACCCTCCGCAGCACCCTCGACGTCCTGGCGGATAAGCCGGTCCTGACCGTCGGCGAGGGTCCCGGTTTTGCGCGCTTCGGCGGCATGATCGGGCTCCTTCCCGTCGACCGCCGCATCCGGCTCGAGATCAATCGGGCGAGCGTCGCCCGCGCCGGGCTGCGCATCGATCCGCAGTTGCTGCAGCTCGCCACGCTCGTCCAAACCGGGCGCCCCTGAGATGCCGAGCCCCACTCCCCAATCAATCCGGCGGAAGCTCAATCGCGCCACGCTCCTGACCTGCCTCACGGCGGTCATGCTCTCGGGCGGCGCCTTGCTGGTCCACGAGGTCGTCACCTTCCGCGAGAAGCTCGTCACCGATCTCTCCACCCAGGCCCACAGCCTCGGCCGCCTCACCCGCGCCGCGCTCAGTTTCGAGGACCACGTGGAGGCGGAGCGCACCCTCGCCGAACTGCAGCAGCAGTCCCACATCGAGTGCGCCATCCTCTACCGCGATGGACGCCCCTTCGCCGAGTTCCATCGTCCCGGACCCGACCACGCGCGGCGCCATGATCCGCGCCTCGACGCCACCGAGCCCATGGCCGACGCCGAGCACATCGGCACCTCCAGCGTCACCGTCGTGCGCCGCCTTGAGTTCGACGGCGTCCCGATCGGGGCGGCGCTGATCCGTTCCGACCTGTCCGAACTGCGCGCCTACGCCATCCGTCATTCCGTGATTCTGGCCGGCGTGTTCGGCTTCTCCACCCTGCTGGCGTTGATCGTCGCCTCCCGCCTGCATCGTTCCATCCTGCGCCCGATCCAGAGCCTGACCCAGACCGCGCGCCTGATCGGCGAGCACAACCGCTTCACCCAGCGCGCCCAGGTGACGTCGGACGACGAAACCGGCCAGCTCACCCATGCGTTCAACCGCATGCTCGACCGCATCGACGAGCAGGCCCACGCACTGCGGGAGTCCGAGGCGCGCTACCGCTTCCTCTTCCGCAGCAATCCCATGCCCGCTTGGCTCTTCGACGCCGAAACCCTTCGGTTCCTCGAGGTCAACGAGGCCGCGCTGACCACCTATGGCTACTCCGAGGCCGAGTTCCTCGCCCTCACCATGCCCGCGATCTGCGTGGACGTCGCGCGCCCGTCCAAGGAGGGCGCCGGGCGCGATGGAACCGGGGCCCAGCCCTGGACCCAGCCCCTGCGCGGCTCCCACCGGCGCCACCTGCGCAAGGACGGCACTGTCCTTCACGTTGAAGTCTGGGCCGACGCCATCCCTTACCGCGACCGCCCGGCGTGGCTGATCGTCGCCCAGGACGTCACGGCGCGAAAACAGGCCGAGGCCGAACTCGCTCGCGCCAACGAGAAGCTGATCGAGACATCGCGCCAGGCCGGCATGGCCGAGGTCGCCACCGGCGTCCTGCACAATGTCGGCAATGTGCTCAACAGCGTGAACGTCTCCGCCACGCTGATCCGCGATCGCCTGGGCACCTCCCGGCTGTCCTCGCTGCAACGGGCCGTCGATCTCCTGCGCCCACAGCTCGGCGACGTGGGCCGGTACCTGACCGTCGATCCGCAGGGCCGGCTCGTGGCTCCCTACCTGATCCAGCTCTCCGACTGTCTCGCCGACGAACAATTGATCCTGCGGGCCGAGGCGGATTCGCTGATGGTCAACATCGAGCACATCAAGGAGATCGTCTCGATGCAGCAGAGCTTCGCGCGGGTCAGCGGGGTCCAGGAACCCATCGAGCCCGCGACGCTCTTCGAGGATGCCATGCGCATGTACGCCGGGCTGTTCGACCGTCGCGACATCCAGGTGGAGGAGCAGTTCGAGGCCACGCGGCCGATCATCGCCGACCGGCACAAGGCGC
Organism: uncultured Verrucomicrobiota bacterium; assembly: GCA_964647675.1. GTDB lineage: Bacteria > Verrucomicrobiota > Verrucomicrobiia > Limisphaerales > CAIMTB01 > CAIMTB01. The sequence goes on from CAZYJB010000291.1 coordinate 5,155, forward strand.
TCCAGATCCTCATCAATCTCATCACCAATGCGCGCGATGCGCTCGAGAACGGCACGCAGCTCCCGCACCGACTCACCCTCCGCATCGGCAACGCCTCCCCCACTCACGGCTTCCTGGAGGTGTCCGACAACGGTGTGGGAATCGAGGCCGATTCGCTGACGCGCATCTTCTCGCTCGGATTCACCACCAAGCGCGACGGGCACGGTTTCGGTCTTCATTCCGGCGCCAACGCGGCGCGGGAAATGGGCGGTAGTCTCAAAGTCTCGAGCGCGGGCCCCGGCCAGGGCGCCACCTTCCGCATCGAGCTCCCCTTCGCCCCGCCACCCACCGCCGCGCCGTCCTAACAGGTGGAGGGCTCCCGTCGCGGCTCCTCGGATCGGTCGCCGACCTCCGGGGGCCCTGAACGCACTCGCCAACTTCCGGACGGGCGTTCAAGTTCTGGCGGTCCAACTCATCCGCCCGCTCCCATGAACCGCTCCGTGCGACTGCTCGCCCTCCTCACCCTCGCTGCGACCGCCCTCCTCCGCCCTGCCGGTGCCGCCGAGCCCAAACCCCTCCGCGCCCTGCTCATCACCGGCGGCTGCTGCCACGATTATTCCGGACAGAAGCAGGTCCTCTCCACCGGCCTCTCCAAACGTCTCCATGTCGAATGGACCGTGGTCCACGACCCGCGCACCGGGGTCACGGGCAAGATCCCGGTCTATGAGACGGCGGACTGGG
>CAZYJB010000292.1:0-5870 GCA_964647675.1 uncultured Verrucomicrobiota bacterium
GCTGCACCTTGCTGGATTGGACCACGAGCGCCTGACCTACTACCACAACGGCATCGAACGCCGCCTGACCGACGTGCACGGCGACGTGCTGCGCGCGGTGCTGGCGTGAGTCGTCCCCTCCGTCGTAGCCGCGAGCGTCAGCTCGCGCCGACGGGCGTTGGGCAATGCGGTTGCCGGAGGCGGTCGAGCGTCGCCTGGACGGCGATGACGACGGCGCCGTAGTCGCGGGTGTGTAACCCGCGCTCGACAGGCCCTGGCCCCTGCGGCCGCCGAAGCAAGCGAGCGTCGCCTGGACGGCGACGTCTACGACGATCGTAGACGCGAGCGTCAGCTCGCGCTCGAAGAGCATCGCAGGGACCGCCGTTGTCCACCCCCTTGCGTCACGGTCGGAGGTCCCGGGACCTGCCATGGGAACAACCAACATTCCGGTTCCCTGCCGCGCGCGGAACGCTACGCTGATCCCCCGCCCCGCGTCGGATCGGACGCGGGACACGCGCGGTAGGTAGGAGCCGATCCCGGGATGCCAACCATCGATCGCCATGGCTGACGCCACCCAGATCATCGACCTGCGCCGACTGCTGGCGGAACGTTTCCCCGAGGCGCATTCGCCGCGGCGCGACGTGGTCCGCGAAAACGTGGCCACCGGCGTCCCCGCCCTCGATGGGCTTCTCGGAGGCGGCCTGCCGCGCGGCGAGATTACGGAACTGGTCGGTGACGGCCCCGGATCCGGCAGCGCCCAGGTCCTTCATGCCCTCCTGACGCGCGTGGCCGCCGACGGCCGGTTCCTGGCGCTGGTCGACGGTGCCGACAGCTTCGACGTCGATGCCCCCACCGGCGCCGCCCTCTCCCGCTTGCTCTGGGTGCGCTGCCGCACCGCCGACGAGGCGCTCAAGGCCGCCGACCTGCTGCTGCGCGACGGCAATGTCCCGCTGGTCGTGCTCGACCTGAAACTCAACCCCGCTGCGCAACTGCGAAAAGTCCCGTCCAGCGTCTGGCACCGGCTCGGCCGCATCGCGGAACATCAGGGCACCACTCTGCTCGTGATCACACCCATGCCCCTCGCAGGCGGCGTGGCGGTGCGCGTCGAATCACGCGCCGGACTCGGCATCGAAACCCTTCAGGCCACGCCCGACATGGTGCTCGAGGGATTGCGCTTTGAACTGGTGCGCGCCACGGAATCCGCGCGGCGGAAGGGAGCCGGCGCCGCATGAACGGGAACGGGAACGGGAATGTCGATGCGGGCCCGCGCCTCGCGGCGTCTGGGTCGGCGCCGCCGCGGCCCGCCTACGCCGTCATCGAAGTGCCGTCCTTCGGCCTCCAGGCCGTGCTGCGCCACGCGCCGGACCTCGCGCGGCGTCCGGTGGCGCTGGTGGACACCCTGGCCACCACGCCACGTGTCATCGACGCCACGCCCGCCGCGCGGCGGGAAGGCGTCACGGATGGCCTGACCGCACCCCAGGCGCTCGCGCGCTGCCGGCAGGTGGTCGTGCGACATCGGTCGTTGCCGGACGAACGCGTGGCCATGGACGCCCTGCTGCACTGCGCCTATGCCTTCTCCCCGCATCTCGAAGCCAGCGCGCCCGGGCGCGTCACGCTCGACCTGCGTGGCCTGTCAGCCCTGGGCGGCGCGGGCGATCTCGAGGGCAATGGCCAACCGGCCCGGGAACGCGTCGCAGCCTGGGCGGCGCGGTTGGTCGAGGCGCTCGCGATCGTGCAGTTGAAGGCGCAGGTGGGGCTGGGTCCGACCCCCAACGTCGCCCGGCTCGCCGCGCGCTGGGGACTGTTGAGCGCGCCCCCGATGCCGCCGTCCCGCGCGACTGCCACCGCCGCCGCCGCGCGGGCCGGTTCTGCGGCGACCGCTCCGTTGCTGGCCCCGGGTGTGGACGGCCTCGTGCCCGGCGTGGTGCAGGTGAAGAACGCCGCGGTGTTCGTCGCGAACCTGCCCGTCGAAGCGCTCGAACCTTCGAGCGACGTAGCGTCTTTGCTGGCGCGCTGGGGCCTGCAGCGCACCGGCGAACTGCTCGCGCTCGGCCAGGCCGAACTTTCCGAACGTCTCGGCCTCGAGGCGCTGGGCCTGTTCGCTGCCGCGTCCGTCACCGCCACGCGCCCGCTGCGGCTCGTGGCGCCGGCCGAACGTTTCGAGGAACGTCACGCGTTCGAGGCGCCCATCGAATCCCTCGAACCGCTGCTGTTCATCCTGCGCCGGTTCGTGGACGCCCTCGCCCTGCGCCTCGAAGCCTGCGGCCTCGCTGCCGGCGCGTTGGTCCTTCGTCTCGTGCTCGAGAGTGGTGAACGCGCCGAATGCCGCCTGCGTCTGCCTCAACCGGCGCGGCGTGCCGACCTGTTGTTCCGCGTGTTGCACACGCACCTCGAATCCCTGCGCACGCCCTCGCCGGTGATGGAGGTCGAACTCGTCGCCGAGCCGGCGCGCGTCGAACAGAAGCAGTTCTCGCTCTTCGAAACCGCGCTCAAGGACCCGCATCAGTTCCAGGAAACCCTCGCCCGTCTCGCCGCTCTCGTCGGAGCCGACCGCGTGGGCACGCCCGCCCGCGTCGACGGCCATCGCGTCGATGCCTTCACGCTCGTGCCGCCCCACTTCGAGGGCGAACCGGCCGCCGGCGGTCCCGAAACGCCCGACCTGTTGCGCACCGTTCCCGTGCGCCGGCTCCGTCCCGGCGCGCGCGCGCAGGTCATCCTCGGCACGGTCTCCGCCACGCCGCCCGGCCCGCCGCCGGCAGGTGCTTCCGCCCGCGTCCCGCTACACGTGGCCTGCGAGATCGCCGGCGGTCGCGTGCGCGTGGCCGTTGGTCCCTGGCGCACTTCGGGCCATTGGTGGGATGAACGCCGCTGGGAACGCGAGGAGTGGGATGTCTCCCTCCCGGGCAACCGGGTCCTGCGCCTGGTGCGCGAGGGCGACGGCTGGCAGTGCGAGGCCGTGCTGGATTGAACGGCCCCGGTGCGAACGACCTGAAGTGAAGTGAAATGAGGTGAAGACGCCCGCGTTCATCGAACTGCATGCGCGCAGCGCCTTCAGCTTCCTGCGCGCTGCCTCGCTGCCCGAAGCCCTCGCCGAACGCGCCGCCGCGCTCGACCTGCCCGCCCTGGGCCTCTGCGATCGCATGGGTGTCTACGGGCTGCCGCGTCTCTCGGGCACGGCCGCCCAATGCGGACTCCGCCCCATCCACGGCGCCGAACTCGTGCTCGAGGACGGCACGGTCCTGCCGGTGCTGGTGGAGAATCGACGCGGTTACCAGAACCTCTGCGAATGCCTCACCCGCGCCCACCTGCGCAGTCCCAAGGGCGAAGGCCGTGTGCTTTGGAACGAACTGGAGACGTTCTCGCCCGGTCTCATCGCCCTGACTGGCGACGAGGAGGGTCCGCTGGTGCAATCCCTGTGGCATCCCGGTGGCGTGGGCGCACCCGGGAAGGAAGCCGGGCCGGGCGAAGTGCTCGAACGCCTCAAACGCGCCTTCGGGTCGGATCGCGTCTACGTCGAATTGCAGCGCCACCGACGGCGTGGTGAGGACCGCCTCGTGCCACGATTGGTGGCCCTGGCGGAGTCCGCGCGCCTACCTGTCGTCGCCACCCAGGGCGCCTTGTACGCGCAGCCCGAGGGACGTCGCGTGCTCGACGTCTTCACCTGCCTGCGCCACCACGCCACTCTCGATCGCGCCGGCGCGCTGCTCGCGCCCAACGACGAACGTTTCCTGCGCCCGGCGTCGGACATGCTCGAACGATTCGCCGATCTTCCCGACGCGCTGGCAAATTCCGTGCGGCTGGCCGAACGCCTGGCCTTTCACTTTGGCGACCTGGGCTACGAATTCCCGCGGTTCCCGGTTCCCGAAGGGCAGACCATGGACGGCGTGCTGCACGACTGGACCCTGCGCGGCGCGCGCCGGCGTTATCCCGCGGGCATTCCCGAGAAGGTGAAGGCGCTGATCGCGAAGGAACTGGCGATCATCGGCAAACTCGGGTTCGCCGGCTACTTCCTGATCGTGGCGGATCTGGTCCGGTTCTGCGCGGAGAACGACATCATGGCGCAGGGCCGCGGCAGCGCGGCCAACAGCGCGGTCTGCTTCTGCCTCGGCATCACCGCCGTGGACCCCGTGAAGTTCAACGTTCTCTTCGAACGTTTCCTCAGCGAAGGCCGCAAGGGCTGGCCCGACATCGACATCGATCTGCCCAGCGGTGACCGCCGCGAGCGCGTGATCCAGGAGGTCTACCGGCGATACGGAAAGCACGGGGCGGCCATGACCGCCACGGTCATCACCTACCGCGGTCGCAGCGCCGCCCGCGAGATCGGCAAGGTGCTCGGTCTGCCCCAGGACGTCCTCGACCGCTTCTCCGCCCTGTTCGCCAGCGGCGATTTCCCCCACACGCTCGAACTCCTGGCCCAGACGGAGAAGGCCGGTCTGCCTCAGTCCCACCCGCGCGCGCCGGCCTTCGCCCATCTCTACCAGCAGATGTCCCGCCTCCCGCGCCACCTGGGTCAGCATTCCGGTGGCATGATCATCTGCCAAGGCGCGCTGCATCGCGTCGTGCCGCTCGAGAATGCCGCCATGCCCGGCCGCGTGGTCTGCCAGTGGGACAAGGACGATTGCGAGGACCTCGGCATCATCAAGGTGGACCTCCTGGGACTGGGCATGATGTCGGTCCTCCAGGACACCGTGCGACTCACCGAAGCGCACGGGCGCCCCGTCGATCTCGCCCAGCTTCCGGAGGACGATCCCGCCACCTTCGAACTCATGCAACGCGCCGAGACCATCGGCGTCTTCCAGATCGAGAGCCGCGCGCAGATGGCCACGCTGCCACGCATGAAGCCGACGTGCTTCTACGACCTCGTCATCGAGGTGGCCCTCATCCGGCCCGGGCCCATCCAGGGCGACCTCGCGCACCCCTATCTGCGCCGGCGCGGCGGCGAGGAAACAATCACCTACTGGGACCCCAAGCTCGAGCCCGTGCTCAAGCGAACGCTGGGCGTCCCGCTCTTCCAGGAGCAGATGCTGGAAATCGCCATGGTCATGGCGGAATTCACCGGCGACGAGGCGGAGGAACTGCGCAAGGCGCTCAGCTTCCACCGCAGCGACGAGCGCATGCGGCGTTCCCAGGAACGCCTCGACGAGGCCATGCGCCGCCGCGGCGTGCCCACGGACACCGCCGCCCAAATCGCGCGCGCAGTGGGTTCGTTCGCGCTCTACGGATTCCCGGAATCGCACGCCATCAGCTTCGCGCACCTCGCCTACGCCAGCGCCTATCTGAAGGTGCACCGCCCCGCCGAGTTCTACTGCGCGCTGCTCAACAACCAGCCCATGGGATTCTATTCGCCGGCCACCCTGGTGAAGGATGCCAGACGCCGCGGCATCCAGGTGCGCCCGGTCTGCCTGGCGCGCTCCGAGTGGGCAGCCCAACTCGACTCCGCCACCTCCATCCGCCTCGGCCTCGGCCAGATCAACGGTCTCAACCGCGCCCGCGCCGAGGCTCTCCTGCAGGAACGCAACCTGCGTCCGTTCACTTCCCTGGAAGACCTCCGCGCACGCGCGCGATTGAGCACCGAAGAATGGCGCACGCTGGCCGAGGTCGGCGCGTTGAACGCCTGGGCGCCCCATCGCCGCGCGGCGTTGTGGGACGTGGAACGCGTGCGGCGCGACGGAGATTTGTTCGAGGCGCGAAGCGAAGAGGAAGAACCGACAGAAGGTGCGCGCGAAGGGCCTCCTTCAAAATCCAGGGACACGCGGACAGAACCCTCGCCTTTGAGTCCCATGACTCCGATCGAGCGGGTGCATGCCGACTACTCAGGGATGAACCTGACGACTGGGAAGCACCCCATGGCGTTGATTCGAACGCAACTTCGCGGCGTGTGGACCGCGGCG
>CAZYJB010000293.1:0-5826 GCA_964647675.1 uncultured Verrucomicrobiota bacterium
GTCGGAGATGGTCTTGAGGCTGAGCTGGAACTTGTCGTGGACGTTGTCCGCCACCAGCGCCATCTCCTCGATGACCTTCTGCTTGTAATAGAACTTCGGGAACGACTTCTGCAGCCGCGCGTCCATCTTCACGAACTCTTCGCGCAGCTTCTCCTGTTTGCCCTTCTGCGAGGCACCCAGCAACTCGCGGTACTTCTCGTCGACATCATGGTCGAGGCCGCGCACGTCCTTCACCAGCTTGCGCAGCGCCTTGAGATGCAGGTCGCGGCTGTCGATCTTCTTGTCGATGATCACGCGGTCGAACCGCTCCTTCGGCGGCTCCGCGATCAGCTTCTCCGCCAGCGCGATGTGCTCCTTCCCCGCGAAACCAAAGCTGTAAATGATGCGCTTGACCTCGTTCTCGGCGTCCTCGATGCGCTTGGAGATCTCGACCTCCTGCTCGCGCGTCAGCAGCGGGACCTGTCCCATCTGCTTGAGGTACATGCGCACCGGATCGTCGAGAATGTCGAGGCGCGCCTTCTCGTCCTCCTCCTCGACCTCGGGCTGCTTCACGCGGTCGACCTCGGACTGATCGACGATCTCGATCTCGAGGTTGCGCAGCTTGATGTAAATCTCGTCCAGCTCCTCCGGCGTCACCATCCCGTCCGGAAGCGCATCGTTGATGTCGTTGTAGGTCAGGTAGCCCTGTTCCTGGGCCAGCTTGACCAACTCCTTCACCTTGTCCTGGACGTTGAACTCGCCCGGACGCACCGCCGCCGCCACGCCGGCCTCATCCCCCGTGTCCGGCACCAAGGGCGGCCCCGAGGCGTTCCCGCCCGCGGCACGGATCACCGCCGCCACCGGAACGGTCAGCGACGGTGAAAACCGAGTGGGCCCCAGACTCGGCGCGCCGGGCGCCGCGTGCCCATGATGATGGGAACCAGCGGCACCCGAGGTGACGGCAGGGGAGGACTCGGACTTCTTGCGCGTCTTCGTCGATTTCGCAGGAACTGGTTTGCGCACCGGCTTACTACGCGCCTTGGGCTTCGTCATACCGAACGTAATGAAATAAGGGCTGTGACCACCGAAAAGGGCGCTCAACATGACGATGCACTGCCGTCGCGTCAAGAAACTGGTTCGGTCCTTTTCCCCGCCAATTTCCGCCGCCGGCAAGGCTGTTTCGCTGCAAAACCGCTCGCCACCAGTCCATTACCCGGTGAGATCGGTCCGATGTTCACGGTCGACCCGGAGGACCGCCAAACTGTTCGAGGCCGCGTCGGGATCGGTCAGAATGACGACCCCGGACGCCAGCCGGGGTCGTGGCACCCCCGTCATGAGCACCGGGAATTGCGCCATCATGTCACGCGCCCAATCACCAAATCGCGCATGGCCAAGACGGCGCACGGCGGAGAACCGGACGATCCGCAGCAGGCCATGCACCCCCGGCGCCACGCGTGCCGCCAAGGCCAGCGCCACGCGCCCCATCGTGTAACGCGGGTTGATCTCCACCACGGGTTTCCAACGGACGACCCCGGCTTCATCCCAGTAGGCGAAGGCGTCCATCCCCAGCGGCCCTTCAAACCCAACCGCCCGCAACGCCGCTTCGAGCCGCGGTCGGATCGCGAGGTACCAGCGCGGGGCCAACCGCCCCACCCGCCGGCATCCGTCCTCGTCTTCGATCCGCCCGCCGAACAACGGAAGCCGTCGCTCCCACCCCGGTGAGAACGTGTTCCCCAGATAGCGGCCCGAGCCATCGGTCTGAAGGCCGGCGAATCCGATCAACCTCAGCTCTCCCCGGGTCATCTCCCATTGGACCGAGACCTCCAGCACGCGTTCGAGCCACGGCTCGACAACCACCGTGCGACCGCCCTCGACCGCGCGCTCCAGGGCCGCTCTCTGGGAGGGTGACGGCTCGGGTTCCCACCACCGGGCCGCGTTGCCGCCGGCCAGCCCCAGCGATTCCTTGATCACCACGCGATGGTGACCGCGCGCGCGAATGGCTCCGACCACCTTCAGGGCCTCCGCCGCGGAGCAAACCTCCACCCCAATCTCGTGTTCGCGACACAGCCAGTCGTCCGGAGCGCCAGCGTGAGCGGACTCGAGATCGACACCGGATTGGAGCGTCGCCCGCAGCCAGGCCGCACTCCAACCCTTCGAGTAGAGCCGTGCCCAGTCCGCAGGAAAGACCTGCTGCGCCGGGGGCCCGCCACCCGTCGACTGGGATTGCAGCGGTCCCAGGACCTCCATGGCGTCAGGACTCCACGCCCACGGTCGCAACTGGCCAAGTTTCCGCCCTTGGAACGCATGAGAGAGTTTCCGGGCGCATTCGGGACGCGGGCCGTCGCCCGTCTCCACGAACTCGAGCAACGGAAAGCCGGCGTCCTGCAGACGCGCGAGGCACGCTTGCCCCGGGCGTCGCGGCACGATCACGACATCGTCGCGCTGGCCCAGAAACTGGGGGAGCGCGGCGAGGTCGCGGGCAAGTTCCACCTGGTCCCGAACCGGCGTGAACCCCGGCCCCCGGGCGAGGATCCCCTCGGCGAACGGATTGAACCAAAAGACATTCGGAGTCCGTCCGCGGGACGCGGCAAAGACCCGCAATCGATCCACGAACTCCGCATCGAACCCGGCCGCGCGACGGCTCTCGGCATCCCACCCGATGCCCTTGGCGCGCTGGGGCGAGAGGGGGAAGCGCAGGGCCCGACAGAAGGCGTCCCAGTCGCGCAGCGCGGGATCCTTCCAGCGACGGAACCATTTCAAGCCAAGCGCCACGTGGGCGATTTCATCGCGGTGAATGCCTTCGAGGATCCGGGCCGAGGCGTGGTCGCCCACGTCCTCGAAGCCGCGCGCGAAATGGCGGCAGAAATCGAGATTGGCCTGCTCGAAGGTGAGGCTGAGTCCCGAAACATAATCGAGCGGCGTCGTCATGGGCGCCACCGACCGCCAAAAGTAGCCGCTCACCGGGAACTCGCCGAAGGTCACGCCGCATTCACGCATGCGCTCCACGTACAACCGCGTGTGCTCCTGCTCGTCGCGCAGGGTCTGGAGGACGCTCCGCCGGAAGGCAGCGGGCGCGTCGGGGAATCGCAGCAGCACCAGCGCCATCAATTCCGTCGCCAGCAGCTCGTGGTTGGCGAAGAAGTGCAGGAGCCGACCACGGTCCCGATCGCCTTCCAGCACCCGTTTGGGCGGAGCCCCTTCGCCGGAGTTGCGACCCGCTTTGAACACGAGTTCCGGCGGACGCCCCGGCGTGGACGGCGCCACGATGGCGGGCCCGGGTGACTCGTCCGAGATCTCGTCCGCCGCGACGAGTTTGTCGTCCAGCGTCGTGCCGAACAGAATTCGTTCAGCCAGTTCGCGCAGTTCCATCGGCATGCGGCCCGGTCATTCACTGAACGCTGAGAGTCATCCCTCGTTCGGGAGCGGTCGCCGACGGCTACGACTCACGCGGCGGCTTGGAACACCGCCGGCCCGGCGACGAGACCACACGCTCCAACTGGGCCGCTGGATTCCACTCCGGTGGCTGCGCCAGGCCGCGGCTCGACCATTTCATGCCGCCCGCGCGCCAGCGTTCCCGCCATTCGGCATGCGTGTGACCCGTGTCGTCGTCGCTCACGCCGAACTGGAAGCCGCAGGACGGACAGATTTCGTACGACCCCCCACCGCTGCGGGACTTCGGGGCCTCGACCAATCCGAGATACCCGCACACGGGACATTGATGCCGTTTCACGGTTTCCATGTCTTCACGTCAAAGCGCTGGCCTGGCTGCCGGTCAAAATAGCTGCGACTGCGCGGCTTGAAATAGGTCTTGGTGGTGCCATTGCGATTGTACGCGGCAAACCCACCGCTCCGCGCGTCGTAGATGCGCACCACGCCTTCCTCGTCGCGCTTGGCCGCCCAGCCCTCGCGGATGGCCCGCTGACGGAACTCCCAGGCCTGCCTCGCGTAATCCTCCGCATCGCGCGATCCGAAGTCCGGACCGTGCCGCTCGAAATGATCCCGCAACGTCGGAAGGTGGCCCCAGGTGACCCGCGCCGGCGGCGGTCGCGGCGCTTCGACAGGTGTTGCGACCGGCGCCGAAACCAAATCCGAAGCTCCCGGCGCGCCCGGAACATCGACCTCGCCCCCCGGAGGACGCGGGACGGTGAACGCATTCGTCGACAGCGCATAGCGCGCGGTCCCCACCGTGTAGTGATAGGTGGCGCCCGCCACCAGGTTGGACAAGGTCACCTCATGGCGGACCGCGACCCCGCCTTCCGCGCGCCCAGTCATCGCCGTGGGTTCGCGACCGAACCGCACCCGGGTGCCGCAACTCACGTCGGTGTTCCAGCGGATGACCGCCACACCCTCTGCGCGATGCTCGACCTCGGGACCCGCCACGAGTTCCACCGCCCAGGCGCATCCCGTGGCCATGAACCAGCCCAGCGCCACGGCGCGGACCCAGGCTCCCCCGCGCCAGGCGGACGCGATGCGCCTTAGCATGGCCCTGCGAATCACACTCACGGGACGGAGTCTGACCATAATCGCACTGCTGCCGAGTCCCAAGACCGGCCGACGAGGTCGGGGTCCTGATTGATATTTCCCGACTCCTTCATCGCAGCGTCGCGATGTACGCGATAAGCGCCGACTCCTGATCCCGCGTCAGGACCCCGGCATAGCTCGGCATTCCCGTATCCCGTGCGTCGAAGCCCTCGACGACGTGCGCCGTGGGATCCTGCATGGATTGGCGGAGATAGGCCTCGTCCGCCATGGCGGAAGTTCCGTCGGTGAAGCGCCGTGGGGCGCCATAGAGTCCCTTCCACGACGGACCCACTTTGCCCAGCAGCGAGCCATCCCCCGAGTGACAGGCCACACAGCCCATCAGATCCGCGAGCCGCCGGCCTTCCTCAGGTGTGACCGGAGTCTCAATGCGCACCGCCCCGGCAGCCACGGGAAGCTCGTCTTCAGGTTCGCCGAACCCCTCGCGCTCCGCATCGAACCCTGGAAATCCGCGCGGCGTGAGGCAGGCACTTTGCGAAAGCGGCCGCCCCTCGGCATCCTGAAGGGTCCACGCCACCCGCATCTGCATGACCGGCCTCAGGTCGGCCAGTTCGACCAGGACGGCCCGGCGATTCTGCGAGACTCGAATCCGCCGCGGCGGAAGCACCTCCTGCCCGCGCGTGCCGTCGAGACGGTAGTGCCCGGATCCATAGTTCGCCGAGCGCACGTAGTTCCATCGTTCGACGAAGTAACGCGACGGATCCCGCGCCACCCTGACGTCGAGCGGCATGCCAAAGCGCAACAGGATTCCCTCCCGCAACGCAGCGATCTCCACGGGCAAGGGCGACACCTGGCTGGAAGGGGGCCGCACGCGCGCGAGCCCGCTGATCTCGGGGGCCTCGCTTCCCCAGATCTGGAAGCCACACACGTAAAGCAGTCCGTCGGCGGGGTTCACGGCCCCCTGCAACGGGGCGAAGCGCAGATCGCGCGTGAGGCTCATCACCGCGGCTTCCACCTGCCCGGCGCGCGCGTTCGTGCGCACCACGAAAAGCTCCGGTCGATAGTAGCCGAGGTGGATCAACGTGCCGTCGAGCGCGCCCATGCGGGAATCCACCAGCCAAACCTGGGACGCGGCCGAGGCATTGACCGCATGCGGAATCCACAAAAGCGGTTCAGCGATGGGCGCCGGATAGCGCTCCTTCGGCAGTCGCAAGCTGAGGAATCCATGGAAGCGGCCACCGCCAATCTCGTGGATGGGTGTGGTCGGCACGTAGTGCCCCTGCTGGTCGGTGGCCGTGATCCAACCCGAGCGCGGGTGCACGCCCAGAAACGGCTGGCGCAAGCCGTACGCGAGCACTTCAGCCGCCG
>CAZYJB010000294.1:0-5825 GCA_964647675.1 uncultured Verrucomicrobiota bacterium
CCCCAACGCTCCCAGCAGGTACCCGGCGGCGATCCCTGCAACGCCGGCAACGATCAACCCCAGCACCTTGGCGCGAAGCGATCGGTCGGTGCGCAGCCATCCGCCCGCCAGCAATCCAAAGGTCATCGTCGCCAGCGAGGGCACGAAGTTCAGCGTCTGGTAGCCACCGCGGTTGAAGACATACGGCGTTTCGCGCGGGAACAGGTTGAGGAACCACCGATCGAAAGACGTCGCCGCATTGACGTTCTTCTCCCAGTGCGCGGCGAATCCGGTGAGACGCGACCACTCGGGCCCCAAGCCGACTCGTGCCAGGTCGAGATCCTGCGACGGCACCGGATGGAGCGCGAAGAGCAGCCAGTACCCGAGCAGGATCACGGCCGCCGCCCCGGCCTGCGCTCGCGGCCTGACAAAGGCGAGCAGGAACAGGAACGGATACCCGAGCCCGATCTGCGCCAGCACGCTGTTGAATCCCCAGTCGGTGCGCTGGCTCCACGCCGATCCCAGGACCAGCGAGAGCACCACCAGCAGCACCGCGCGCCAGAGCGCCTGCGCGAACATCGTCGGAAGGCGGCCGCCCCGCGCGAGGCGGTTGGCCACCGACCACGGCACGGCCACGCCCACCATGAACATGAAGGCAGGCTGGATGAGATCCCAGGCGCGGCAGCCCACCCAGGCCGCATGTTCCGATTGTTCCGCCAGGAAAGCCCAGGCCCGGCTCTCCGGGAACTGCCGCGCCACCTCCGCGAATCCGAGCCCGCTCGAGGCCATCAGCAACATGACGGCGCCGCGACAGGCATCGAGGGACATCAACCGCTGGGAAAGAACCGGCGACAAGGCCGCTGTCCCGTCGCCCTTCGCGACGATGGCTTCTCCCGACGGCGTCGGCGTCGGAGTCGAAGTCGAAGTCGCGGCGGGAGTCACGCCCAAGTGGAACACATCGCCCGGCTGCGCCGCAAATCCGGGCCAGTGGATGCACGCTTTTCTGGTGACTCGCCGGCTCCGTCCGGCGAGGCGAGGCAACGCCCCGCAAGGCGATAGCCCAGGTCCGCAGGCCCTGGGAACAGCGGTGTGAAATGGGATCGGCGCCCGGAAGGGGCGCAGGGTGAAATGAGGTGCCGGTACCATTCGGCGTCCGAGTGGACATCGGGTCACGAAACAGAGCTCGCGACCCACCAGGAACCCATGAAGAAGCTCCGTTCGCGGACTGGCCCGACGCCCGCTCGGCGCCTAGGCTGCGTGCGTGCGCCTCGTCCATGTCGAAGTCCGCGTGAAGCCGGAGTGCGTCGACGCCTTCATCGCCGCCACCCTGGAGAACGCGTCGCGCAGCCGGCTCGAGCCCGGCATCGCGCGGTTCGACGTCGTGCAACACGACGAAGACCCGACGCGCTTCGTCCTGGTGGAAGCCTATCGCACCGCCGACGCACCGGCGGCGCACAAGGAGACCGCCCATTACAGGACCTGGCGCGCCACCGTCGAATCCATGATGGCCGAACCGCGGCGCGGCACGTGGTTTCACGCGGTGAGCCCGGACGACGCGGCATGGTGACGCCCGGCCCAGCTCGCTTCGAATTCGCGACTTCCACGCGCATCCTGTTCGGCGCGGGCGTGATTTCGGAACTCGCCTCGATGGCCGAGGCCTGGGGACCCCGCCTCACGCTGGTCACCGGCTCGCAACCTTCTCGCTGGGACGCGGTGCTGGATTCCCATCTCCGGCGCGGGGCGCAGGTGGATGTCATTTCCCTCATTGGGGAGCCCACCACCGATTTCATCACCGGGGCCATCGCGGAGACGCGCGCGCGCGGCTGCGACGCGGTGATCGGATTGGGCGGCGGCAGTGTGATCGATGCCGCCAAGGCGATCGCCGGACTCGTGCCCCAGCCGGGCGACGTCTTTGACCACCTCGAAGTGGTGGGTCGCGCCCAGCCGCTGTCCGAGGCTCCCCTTCCCTGGCTCGCCGTTCCAACCACGGCCGGCGCGGGCGCCGAGGTCACGCGCAACGCAGTGCTGACCAGCCCGCAGCATCGCGTCAAAGCCAGCCTGAGAAGTCCGGCGCTGCTCGCGCGCGTGGCGCTGGTCGACCCCGAACTCACGTTCGACCTGCCGCCCGCGCTCACCGCGGCCACCGGACTCGACGCGCTCACCCAGGTCATCGAACCGTTTCTCTGCACGCGCGCGAATCCGGTCACCGACGCGCTCTGTCGCGAGGCCATTCCCAGGATCGCGCGCGCGCTGCCGCGTGCCGTCGAGGACGGCCACGACCGCGCCGCGCGCACGGACATGGCACTCGGCGCGCTGCACGGCGGGCTCGCCCTGGCCAACGCCGGACTCGGCTCGGTGCATGGCCTTGCCGCGCCCCTGGGCGGGCAACTTGCCGCCCCGCATGGGGCCATTTGCGCCGCGCTGCTGCCGCATGCGCTCGAACTCAACCTCCGCCTGCTGCCCCCCAACCCGGCCGGCCACGCGACGCGCCACCGCATGATCGAAGTCGCGCGTCTCCTCACCGGCCGGCCTGCCGCCTCCGCCGAGGACGGCATAGGCTGGCTGCACGAACTCGTCGCGCGTCTCGGTATCCCGAGTCTGCGCACCTACGGCCTCGAACCTGCACAGTTTGAAGGCCTCGCCGTCGCGGCGCTGGGCGCGAGCAGCATGAAGGCCAATCCCGTCCAGCTCTCAAAGGATCAAGTGATCGGACTCCTGCGAGCCGCCTGGTGACGGGAACCCCCGTGACAAGGCCGTGGCCTCACCGCACGCTGCGCCCGCATGGCAGACCCGGTTCCCGTCGTTCGCCGCGCCACGCGTGACGATTGCGCGGCCATTCTCGCGATTTACAACGACGCCGTCCTCAAGACAACGGCCTCCTATGACCTTGAACCCCGCACGCTCGAGCACCGTCTCCAATGGTTCGACGCCCACGCGGCCCAGGGCCTCCCGGTGTTCGTCGCGGTGCTCGATGGCCGCGTGGTCGCGTGGAGTTCCCTCAGCCGTTTCCACGATCGCTACGGCTACCGGTTCACCTGCGAGAACTCGATCTATGTGGAGGAAGCGCATCGCGGACGCGGCCTCGGCGGCCTGCTGCTCGCGCCCCTCATCGACGCCGCCCGCGACCTCGGGCTGCACACGATCATCGCGGTGATCGACGCCAGCAACGAAGCCAGTGTGCGCTTGCACACGCGTCACGGCTTCGTCGAATGCGGCCGCTTCAAGGAGGTCGGCCACAAGTTCAACCGCTGGCTCGACGTGGTCTACCTGCAGCGGATGATCTGAAGCGGCACTCGACGCGGCGACCCGTTCCTTCGAAAGCCGTTCCTTCGAACGCATAGCGCCCCTATGCCCAGCGTGGTCAGGCTTGCAGGAATCTCCTGCCCGTTCTGTTCCCGACCGGTTTCCGGACTCGACGTCCGCACCCCGCACGGCGTATGCACCCTCACGCTCATGAAACCCGGTCACTACCTCCCCGCCGGACCGCGTGACGCACGGCGCCAACCGCGCGGCTTCACCCTCATCGAATTGCTGGTGGTCATCGCCATCATTGCCATCCTCGCCAGCATGCTGCTCCCCGCACTGGCCAAGGCGAAGTACCGCGGCAGCCGCACGGCCTGCGTGAACAACATCCGCCAGCAGTACCTTTCGCAGATCCTCTACGCCGACGATTTCAACGGGAAGTTCCAGCAGCACGACGACGGCAGCCCGGACTACCACCGCCTCGGTGGCCGCAAGGACAGCATCGTCGACAGCCTGCGGGGCACCTACCTGCCGTCGAGCTGGGTCACCATCTGCCCCGTCACCTCCAAGTCGTTCGGACGGCTCTGGCTGAATTACGCCAGCCCCGCCAATTTTGCGGACAAATCCACCAGGGACTACGGCGGCTGGGATACGACGGCGGCCAACGTGTACACGCCCTACATGTGGCTCGCGAACTTCCCCAACATGAAATACCAGTCGGTCAGCGGCTCGAAGGATCCCCTGGCTGGCGACATCGAACCCGAGTGGCCCAAGACCACTTCGGAATGCAGTTCCGCCCGCGCCTTCATCACTCACCGCGTCAGTGACACGCCCGGCACCAAGATCTGGGACGTCGGCCACCTCGGGAAGTTCGACGCCGGTTCGGTCAGCAAACATTTCCTCGAGTTTTCGCTGACCCCCGATCAGCCGGTGGGACAGGCGGACGGCAGCGTGATCATCCGCAACAAGTCGCAGATCAAGAAGCGCGCCGTCGGCGGGCCCGGCAACAACACGGCGTACTACTACTGAGACTGAGCGCCTCCTCCCGCCGAGTCTGGAGGCGCGAGGTCTGACGGAACCTTTTCCTTTTCGGGGCGCCGGAGCAGACGCAGCATCGCGCCATGCTTCCCACGCGCCGCTCCTTCCTCGGCCAATCCGCGCGAGTCGCCGCCGCCGCCGCCCTCGCCTCCACGGCGCTTTCACATCCCGTCGCCGCCCTTGCGGCGTCGACTCCGGTGACGCCCGCCCGCCCGGGCCGCATCAAGTTCGGCATTTCCTCCTACTCGTACTGGCACTTCAAAACCGAGCGCGTGCGCATCGAAACGGTCATCGAACGCGCCGCCGAACTCGGTGCCGAAGGGGTCGACATCCTGCACCGGCAAATGGACATCCCGGAGAAGGAACCGCTCACGCCCGAGCACCGTGGCCTTCTACGCCGCCTCAAGAAGCACGCGTTCCGTCACGGCATCGACCTGATTGCGCTTTCGATCCACCAGGACTTCGTCGACCCGAAGCCCGAGTACCTTGCGCAACAGGTGGAGCACACGAAAAAATGCATCGAGATCGCCTACGAGCTCGGCATCCCCTGCATCCGCCTCAATTCCGGCCGCTGGAATACCATCCCGGATTTCACGGAACTCATGAAGGCGCGCGGCCTCGAGCCGATCCTCCCGGGGTACACCGAGGACGAAGGGTTCAAATGGTGCGCCGAGAGCATCCAACGCTGCCTGCCCAAGGCCGAGGAATGCGGTGTGCTGCTCGCGCTGGAGAATCACTGGGGCCTCACCAACACCCCGGCCGGGTTGTTGCGCCTGCTCGACCTGGTCCCTTCGCCCTGGCTGGGCGCGCTCATGGACACGGGCAACTTCCTGGAGGAACCGTACGAGAAGCTGGAGGCCATTGCCGCGCGCACGGTGTTCGTCCAGGCCAAGACCTATCCGGGCGGAGGCGAGTGGTACACGCTCGACCTCGATTACCGCCGCATCGCACGGATCCTCAAGAAGGCGGGATACACCGGCTATGTCTCGTTGGAGATGGAAGGGAAGCAGGACCCGCAGATCGCCGTGCCCGCGAGCCTCAAGATGCTGCGGCGTGCGTTTCGGAGCTAGCCTTCTGAGGTGGAGCGAGGTCCATGAGGTGGGGCGAGGCCCGGCCGAGCCGCCTCATCGCCGTCTCCGCAGCCCCGGAGGGGCGAAAGGGGACAGCCCAAGGCGCAGCCTTGGGGGTAGGCACCCCAACGATCGCTGGAGGCCTGAAGGGCCGAGAGGGCTCGAGCCCATCAACCGTGGCGTCCCTCCAGGACGCCTTAACCTTGGAACCCGGATTCCCGAGGCTCCGCCTTGGGCTTTCTCCTGGCCGGGCGCTGCCCGGCTCCCGGACGACGCGCGCCCGAGACTCGAACGGATCTTATCCTTCAGGAGATTTGGAACGGAATCGTTCCGCCTCAGGAACGCGGCGCCCCACCTTCACTGCGCCTCAGAACAACGTCCCGACCACCGTGCCGATGAGCGAGATCGGGCCCTGGTCCTCGAGGCCGTCGGTGGCCTTCTCGACCTTCTGCAACGTGCCCTTCACGTTCTTGAAGAACGTCTCGTCGTTGACGA
>CAZYJB010000295.1:0-5822 GCA_964647675.1 uncultured Verrucomicrobiota bacterium
CGGCACGCCTCGCCGCACCTGCTGGTCCCTTCACCCCCGGTTCCCCGCGCGTCACTCGCCACTTCCGATTCAACGACACCGTTGACCGCTTCGGACCACGCGCCCGCGCCCGAAATTCCGTCCATCGCAACGCTTGCGACCCGGCGCGGCGCGGCGCTAAAACTAAACCGTGCCCCGCATCGATCCCATCTTACCCGCCCTCGCCGTGTGGACCGGCCTGTTGCTGGTGATGGGCGCGGCGTCTGCTGCAGGCCAGGGCATCTCGGGCGTGACCCGGCGCACCCCGACCCTGGAGAAGCAGGCCGTGGCGCGCGGGTTTTTCGACGCCGCGGGCATTGCCACCGCCGGCGCCGGGGTAGGCGCCCGTCAGGCCGGCCCGCGCGGCCTTCCGCTCGCCGCGGCACCCTCGGCGCCCGCCTCCCCGGCTCTCGCGCCCCCCGCGCTGGCAACCCGGGTGAATTTGCCCCCCGTCCATCAACGTCCTTTTCTTGTGCCGGCCCGACCCATGCCGGCGCTGTCCCGAATCACGAACCGACCCCCAACCCAACCGAGTCATGCCGCGCCCCGCCTCCCTTCTCGCACGCCGTGAGTTCCTACGCCGCACCGCCGTCGGTGCCACGGCCGTCGTCGCCTTCCCTCATGTGCGCACCCGCGCCGCTGATCTCGGCACCGGGATCCGTGGGGGCGTGCGCGTCGGCGTGATCGGTACCGGCGGCCGTGGCAGCGACCTCATGCGCTCAGCGGTCGCCAATGTGGTGGCCGTGTGCGATGTCGATTCCACCCACGTCGCGCGCGCCGCCGCCGAGGTCGAGAAACGCACCAGCCGCAAGCCCGTCCAGTACGACGACTACCGCAAGCTCCTCGCGAGCCAGGACATCGACGCCGTCATCATCGGCACCCCCGACCATTGGCATGCGCTGATGACCATCGACGCCTGTCACGCCGGGAAGGATGTCTATTGCGAGAAACCGCTCACGCTCACGCTCCGCGAGGGCCGCATCATGACCCAGGTGGCACGCGCCACCAAACGGATCGTGCAGACCGGCAGCCAGCAGCGGTCCGATGACAAGTTCCGCACCGGGTGCGAGCTGGTGCGCAACGGGCGTATCGGGAAAGTGCACACCGTCAAAGTCGGCCTCACCCACGTCAACTTCAACGCCGAAGTCGTGCCCGACGGCGAGCCGCCCAAGGAACTCAACTACGACCTCTGGCTCGGGCCAGCCCCGTGGCGCGCGTACAACAAGAACCGCGTCCACTACAACTTCCGGTTCTTCTGGGACTACTCCGGCGGCCAGATGACGAACTGGGGCGCGCACCATCTCGACATCGCACAATGGGGCCTCGGTATGGACAATTCCGGCCCGCTCGAGATCGACGCCACCGCCAAGTTCGACCCTCAGAAACGGTTCGAGGTGCCGGTCGAGAGCGAGATCACCTACACCTACGCCGGCGGCATCAAGCTGCAGTGCAGCCAGGGCCCCGAGCGCAAGACCGGCACGACCTTCGTAGGCGACAAGGGCTGGATCCATGTCAACCGCGGCGATCTCCAGGCCAGCAGCGACGAGTTGCTCACCGATCCGCTGCCCGCCGACGCCACCCGCCTCTATGTGAGCAAGGATCACATGGACAATTGGTTCGAGTGCATCAAATCGCGGAAGCTGCCGATCTGCGACGTCGAGGTCGGCCATCGCTCGGCCACGGTCTGTCACCTCGGCAGCCTGGCCATGCGTCTCGGACGCAAGCTGCGTTGGGATCCCGAGAAGGAAGAGTTCAAGAACGACGCCGAGGCCAATGCGAAGCGGCACTACGATTATCGCAAGCCCTGGTCGTTGCCGCAGATCGTCTGACTCTCAGGTTGGATTTGGACTGCGGTGGCTTGCCACCGTCATGAAAGGTGGGGCGCCACGTCCCGGCGGCGCCGGGGCGTGGGGTGAAGAGGTTGAGGTGACTGCGATGAAGCGGCTAGGCAGGGACGCCTCGCCCTGCCCGCGACTCCTTTTCAGCGCGGGTTCCAGCCAGGTGGGTCACGAGCTACGTCCGGCGGAGCCGTTGCCGATACTCCGTGGGACTCAATCCGAGGATCCCGCGGAACCGCCGCGCGAAATAGTTCTGGTCCGGCCACCCGACCTCCGCCGCCACCTTCTTCACCGGAAGCTCCGTGCCGGAGAGCAGCATCGCGGCGCGCTCCGCACGGCAGCGGGACAGATAACTGATCGGCGGCAGTCCGGTGTGCGCCTTGAACAGGCGGATCAGAGACGCCGGGTTGAGGCGCGCTCCCGCCAGATGCGCGAGCGCCGCGAGGTTCCAATTCCTTCCCAGATCCTCTTCGATTGCGCGCATGGCGAGGGACACCACGGGGTGTGTGCGCGGTTCGACCGGATAAAGGCGGCGGATCGCCGGCGCGACGCCCTGGGCGAGGCTCTGCAAGAAGGCCAGCAGCGAGGCGATGCGGCCCAATGCGCCATCCGCCGGTCCCTGACAGACCCGACGCAGCCGCCGCCACTGGCGCGCCACCTGCCGCAACCCAGCCGGAGCAAGACGCACGGCCAGCACACCCTTGCGCTCGGGTGCCATCGGACCTGTCCACAGCAGGCAGTTCAGGACCGGATCGTCTGCGAGCCAGGCCAACTCCCGTTGGAACAGGCCGTCCCCGAGGCAGCAGTTGAGCAGAATCAACCCGCGGCAATCGTCGTACGCATGCCAGGCGCCGGGTCGAAGGATGAAGACATCTCCCGGCTTCATCGCCTGCCGGCCCGACGCCGTGCGGTGAACGCCCGAGCCCTCGGCCACGACTGCGATTTCGAGAAAATCGTGGTCGTGCGCGATGTAGTTCTCCGGCATCGGACTCAGGATGGCCGCGATCGGCGCCGTGCCTCCGGCAAAGACGTGATGCCGACACCAACGGCGGCGGCCGTAGTACGACTTGGGCATGGACCCATCGTACCGGGTGCCGGACGCCATGAGTCAATTTCGTGCTAACGAATCTGAAATCACGGCCTAACCCCGCATCCGCGTCCGTGCTATGGAGGCACCCTACCTCCTTCACAAATCGTGGAACCCGGGGGACGCCGTGTGCGCCCCTCACAACAGTGCATCGACCAAAACCATGAAAAACCGAGACTTCTGGCGGCGGATGAGCGGCCTGCTGATGGCAGCCGCTTCCGTCCCCGCGGTCATGGGCCAGGCGTTCGTCAAGAACCCAAGCTTCGAGAGCAACCTCAACGACGAATCCGAACCGCTCGCCGCGGGTGCGCCCATGGGATGGCCCTATTACAGCGCCATCGACGACTGGACCGGCGGCGGGGGCGGCGTCAACGACCTCGTCTACGACGCGGGCGGACCGTTCCACAATGCCGGCACGCCCGTTCCCGACGGACGCCGCATCGGTTTCAAACAGGGCCGCGGCGCGCTCTCGCAGGACATCACCGGTCTGGTCGCCGGCAAGCGCTATTGGATCCAGTTCCACTACGACGCGCGCAGCGGCAGCGATCTCGATCTCGCGGTGCGGTTCTCCACCACGTCCCAGGGCGGCGCCATGGATGAGGAACTCGACCTCATCACCAAGCCGCGGCCGGCGCGCACCACCGGTTCGCCCTACTACACGCGCACCGTGCCGTTCACGCCCGACATCACCGACGGCACGCTGACGTTCAACGTCACCTCGCGCGGTGACTCCACCATCCTGCTCGACGCCGTGACCATCGTGCAGCGCGACGAGGGCAACTTCCCGGTGCTGAACCCGAGCTTCGAAGCCAGCGGCATCGTCTTCGACGGCACTCCGACCGCCGGCCTGGAAGCGCGCGCCATCGGCGGCTGGACCAAGACGGGTGTGGCCGGCGTCGACGACGGCTCGGGCGGCAAGGCCGACAACGGCGCGGTTCCCGACCAGGCGCTCGTGGGCTTCCTCGAAGGCGAGGGTTCCCTGTCTCAACAGCTCGCCCCCCTGGTGAAGGACGACACCTACACCGTTCAGTTCGCCTACAACGCCAGGTCCGGAACCTCACCCCATCTCCAGCTCAAGGTCGCCGGCGCGGTGGTGTGGGAACAGGATGTCGCGCCCGTCGGCGGCACCGCGGCCTATCGCACGGCCTCCGCCACCTTCAAGGCCGCCTCGGACCTCGCGGAAATCAGCTTCGTGAACACCGCCGCCGGCGTGGTCCTGCTCGACGACGTCCGCGTGCTCGGCAAGCTCGGCAGCCGCCTGCCGCCGCTCGAGCTCGCGCCCGCCAAGATCCTCGTGCGCGGCGGCGGCGAGGGTGAGGTGACCATCTCCGTCCCGAACGAGCGCCTGCAGCTCGGGCCGGCCACGGTCAAAGTGCGCAGCGCCAACACCAGCATCTTCACGCTGCCCGGCGCCGACACGAACGGGGTGCTCAGTCTCGACTTCACCACGGCCACGCGCACCCGGACCTTCACGGTTCTCGGTCGCTCCGTGGGCTCCGCGTCGATCGATATTACCGACTCCGCAGGCCTGCTCATGCCCGAGGACATCACTTCGGTGTTCGTCGCGGGCGAGAGCCTCGTGCTCAATCCCAGCTTCGAACTCGACAAGGATTCCGGCGTCGGCAACACGCCGGTGACCGGCTGGACCACCTCCGGCGGCAACATCGGCCTCGGGCAGGCGGGCAACCCCTTCCTCGCCGTCGACGATTTCGCCATCCCTGATCGCAGCAAGGTGCTGCGCATGCAGGGTGGCGGCACGTTGTCCCAACAGGTCCAGGGCCTGGTGCCGGGCCGGACGTACGGGCTCCAGTTCTTCTACAACGGGCGGACCGCCGGGTATCCGTACCAAATGTCGCTCCAGGTCAGTCTCGGCGGGCAGTCGTTGGGTAACCTCCCCGAAATCAAACCCGCCGGACAAGATGGCCTGACCGAGTTTTACTTCAGCGAACTGCGTTTCGTCGCGTCCGCGCCCTCGGCGCTGCTCGAGTTCAAGGCCACCGTCACGCAGGGCGACGCCACGCTTTTCCTCGACGCCGTCTCGATCGTCCCGCGCGTCGACGGTGAGATCACGATCAGGAACTCGAGCTTCGAAGGCACCGGCATGGGCATCGGGTTTCCGGGCTACATCCAGCCCACCCCGGTTGCCGGCTGGCAGAGCGGCGGCGGTGGATATGGCGTCAATGCGTACAGCCCGACCACCTTCTTCATCGAGCCGTTCCTCGACAACGGCATCAACTCCGACCAGGACCACGCTTTCTTCGGTCAGGGCGCGGTGTCGCTCTCTCAAACCGTGGCCGGCGCGACGGCGGGGCGCGAGTACACGCTCGTGTTCGACTACAATTATCGCCACGGCCGCGGAATCGGCAGCGCGCTGGATCCGAACACCGGCCAGGTGGACGTGAGCATCGACGGCGCGTCGGTGTTGACCACCCCCGAGGAGTTTCCGGTGGACACTTTTCTCCCGTGGGCCGGGTTCCGTCATGTGAAGCCGTTTTACCAGGCGTTCGTGCCCGTCACGGCCGCGGGTGACACGGTGCAGATCCAACTTACCCACGCCGGCGTCGCGGGTGACGAGACGTTCCTCATCGACAATGTGCGCCTCGTGCCCGGCCGGCGGACCGCGCCGACACTGACCAAGACGCTCGTGGACCAGACCGTGAACGGTGGGGCCGCGGTGACTCTCTCCGTGACCGCCTCGGCCGGGATCCAGAGCTATCGCTGGTACCGCGACGGGGTGCGCCTTACCGACGGCGCGATCATCAGCGGCACCACCACGCCGACGCTCACCATCACCGGCGCGCGGGCCCTCGATGCGGGGACCTACACCGTGATCGCTTCCGACGGAGTCGGGGTCGTGGCTTCCGACGCGGTGCTCACCG
>CAZYJB010000296.1:0-5821 GCA_964647675.1 uncultured Verrucomicrobiota bacterium
GGTCGAGCACCTCCTGCAGGGTGATCTCACGGCCGACGATGCTGCCCAGCATGCGCGTCATGCCGGAGACCACCTGGTTGAGGTTCACCGGGCGAAGCTGGGCCGTCTGCCGGCGGCTGAAGGCGAGGAGTTGCCGGGTCAGGTTCCCCGCCATGGCGGTGGCGTTCTCGATCTGCTGCAGGGAATCGGTCACCGGCTCGGGAAGGCCGGGGTAGGTGCTGGCGAGAGAGGCGTGGCCCCGGATGACAGCCAGCACATTCCCGAAATCGTGCGCGACCCCGGCCGCCAGCCGGCCCACGGCCTCCAGCTTCTGGGACTGCCGGAGTTGATCTTCGAGCAGACGGAACTCCGTGATCTCGCGGACCGCGCCCACGAGGCGGACCGGGCGTCCCTGCGCATCGCGCACCAGTTCGGCCTCCTGCTGGATCCAGTGTGTCTCGCCGTCGGGATGGAGGATGCGGTGCTGCAGGTTGAGACGTCGACGGCCGGCCCAGGCCTCGCGGCTGGCCGTGCGGACCGCCTCCAGGTCCTCGGGATGGACGAGCCGGAAGAAGGTTTCCAGGCGTCCATCGAAGGTTTCCGGCGCGAGGCCGAAGATCCGGCAGGCTTCCTCCGACCATTCCAGTCGCGGCACGGGTTCGCGCTCGGAGACCCAGGTGCCGATCTGGCCGAACGCCTGGAGTTTCGCGTGGGCGACCTCGAGTTCGCGGGTGCGTTCGATGACGCGCTGCTCGAGTTCCCGGTTGAGCGCCTCGACCTGCAGCATCTTGTCCTCGAGCTTCCGCACGAGAACGGCGTTGTACTGGCGGAGGCTGTCCGCCTCCCCCAGGGCGGGGGCGGCGGTCGGCGGCGGGGCCTGCGCGGGGCGCGCCTGCAGCACCCGACCCAGCCGGTCGAGGAGTTCCGGGGGTTCGAGGGGCTTCAGGAGGAAGTCGTCCGCGCCGAGGCTGAGTCCGTATTCGCGGTCGCGCTCGTCGGTGTAGGTGGCGGTATAAAAGACCAAGGGAATGCCGGCTAAGGCCGGGTCCCGCCGCCATTCGCGACAGAGGGTGAAACCGTCCATTCGCGGCATGAGGATGTCGGTCACCAGCAGGTCGGGTGCGTCGGCGCGGGCCAGGCGCAGAGCCTCCTGGCCGTTGTCTGCGATGGCGACGGTCCAGCCGACGCCTTCGAGGAGGGCACGCAGGTACTCGCGGTTGGCCTCGAGATCGTCGACCACCAAGGCCCGGTGGGTCGTCGCCGGAGCGGCGGCGTGCACCGCGGCGGCGAGGAATCCTTCCACGTCGGAGACGAAGGTCTCGGGATTGATGGGCTTCTCGAGGTAACCGGTGCATCCGGACGCCAGCACCCGGTCGCGGTCGCCGGTCATGGCATAGGAGGTGACGGCGACGATCGGGGTTCTGGCCAGTTCCGCATGCGACCTCAGCGAGCGGGCCACTGCGTAGCCGTCCATACCCGGAAGATGGATATCGAGCAGGATGAGCGCGGGACGGTGCTGCCGCGCCTGCTCGATGCCCGTGGGACCGTCCTGGGCCGCGAGAACGTGGTAGCCGCGCTGCTCGAGGATGAAGCGCGTCAGGTAGAGGTTCTGCTCACTGTCCTCGATGAGGAGGATGGTCTTCATTGCTTCCCTGGTTCCCTGGGTGGCAGGACGACGGTGAAGCGGCTGCCGTGTCCGAATGTGCTGCTGACCTGGATGCGGCCGTTGAGGAGTCTGACGAGACCGGCGCAGATGGCGAGACCCAGCCCGGTGCCCTCGTGCTGGCGCGAGAGGCCGGTGTCGAGCTGACGAAAGGGCTTGAACAGGGAGGGCAGGTCCTCCTCGCGGATGCCGATTCCCGTGTCGACGACCTGGAATTCGAGCATGCCCCCGCGGTACGTGCAGTCGACCCGCACGCCTCCGCGTTCGGTGAACTTGATCGCGTTGTTGAGCAGGTTGATGAGGATCTGCTCCACGCGGCGCGCGTCACTGGTCCACAGGTCGGGCGCGTCGGTGGTGTCGAGATCGAGTCGCAGCGATTTCCGGTCGGCGAGCGGGCGCACGAGGTCCACCGCGCGTTGGAGGGTTTCGCGGACGTCGAAGGGGGTGAGGGTCACTTCGACCTGGCCGGCCTCGATCTTGGAGATGTCGAGGACGTCGTTGATGAGGGAGAGGAGGTGGCGGGCGCTGTTCTGGACCATGCCCAGCTGCTTTTTCTGTTCGGGCGACAGCGCGCCGACGAGGCCCTGGAGGAGGATGCCGGTGAAGCCGATGATGGAGTTGAGGGGCGTGCGCAGTTCGTGCGACATGGTGGCCAGGAAAGCGCTTTTGAGGCGGTCGGCCGCCTCGGCGCGGTCGCGCGCCTCCGCTAGTTCTGTGGTGCGCAGCATCACGCGGATTTCCAGGTCGCTGTGGGCCTCGCGCAGGGCCTGCTCGGCACGCAGGCGCTCGGTGGCTTCGCGCAGGATGGTCAACTGGTCCGCCACCCCCACCGCGAAACTCTGCTCCTCGACATCCCAACGCCGCGGCGAGCCCATTTGCTCGATGCACAGAACCCCCGACGGCCGGCCGTGGAACCGCAACGGCACGTCGAGCGTGGACTGGATGCGGTTGGGCACGAGGTAAGTGTCGGCGAACTCCCGCGTGCGCGGATCGGTCGGCGCATGCTCGACCGCGATCAGGGGCTCGTCGCGGAGGGCGGCGAAATAGTTGGGGAAACTGCCCGCCGCCAGGCGGCCGCCCGAGCTGTGCCCGCCGTTCTCGTGGAGATCCTGACAGACCAGAGTCGACTCGTTCTCCTCGAGCCGCCAGACGCTGACGCGCGGTCCGCCGAGAGTGTCGGAAACCAGTTCGGTGATACGCGGCAGGAGCCCGGGCGCGAGGGGCGATTGCACCAGCCGCGTGAGTTCGAGAAGCGCGTCGCGGAGTCGCACGGCCTGTTCGCGCTGGCGGCGGATGGCCTGCTCGGCCTTGCGCCGCCGGCGCTGACTCAGGCCCACGATCCAGCCGGCACCCGACAGCAGCGCGATACCGCCTCCGCTAAGGACGATGACGATGCGCTTGGCGGTCCACCAGGGCGCCCGCCGCACGGTGACAATGGTGGCGGGATCGGGGACGAGCAGGCGGTAGGCGAGCGGCTCTCCGGCCTCCGACGGCAGGGCGGCCAGGACGCCCGAGATTCGGATCAGGCTCAGCGGTGCCAGGGAGTGCGTCGCCATCCGGGCAGCCGCATTCTGGAACTCGGCGGGGACAGTGGCCCCATTCTGGCGCAGGAGCAGCGACACCGAACGCGGAACGCCGCCCGCGTCGTGGTGGGGCGGCGCCGTCGTCGAGGTCGGGTCCTCCTCGGCCACCTCCGCCTCCAGGGTGACGAAGTCGCCGTGGCTGTGCCGCGCATGGATCTGCTCCAGCGCGGATGGAACCGGTGGCGGCGGCGTGCCTCCTCCCAGCCTTTTCACCGAAGCCTCGGAGAGCACCATGCGCCGGTGCGCCACCGTGCGATACCCGGTCACCTCGACCTCGTCTCCCGCCTGCAGGGCTGGCATCTCCTCGGTGCGGACCTCCAACGAACCGGATCCGTCGTGGATGAACAGGAACCGGCCGGGCCAGTGAAGGCTGACGCGCCCGCGGCAGCGGACCAGTTCGGGACCGGCCAGCGAGGGGCCGGACTGCAAGGTGCGCAGCAATTCCGGCGTGGCGGGCGCCGCCGAGCCGGCGGCTCTCGAAAGCACCACGACGTCGCTGCCCGAGGCGGCATGCAGATGGAAGTCGATGATCTCGTTCCCCTCATTGAAGACCCCAGCGCAAATGCCGGTGACCCGTACCTGCGCCTGGACGAGGCCGGCCGGGTCGAGCTCTCCCGGGCGATGGACCCAGGCCTGAACGATGTCGCCGGATCGCGCCAGCCTCAGGCGCAGGCGGTCGTCGGTGGGGATGGCGTTGAGAACCCTTCCCTCGAGTGTCACGCGCTCGCCCTCGAGAAAACCGGCGCGGAAAACTTCGAAGTCGATCACGGGGCCCGCCGGAAGGGCGTTGGTGCCCAGTGTGACGATGCGGGTGGTGTGCAGAAACGGCGTGAAACGGCCCGGGCGCGTCGTGCCGGTCACGCGAATGCGGTCCCCGGTGCGCAAGTCGTGTTCGCCCGCGATCTGCAGATAGACCGAAGCCGTGCCGTCGTGCAGGAAGGTCATGTGCCGCGGCTGGTCAACCAGCGTCATCACTCCTTCCACCTCAACCGACAGCGCCTGGCCGGCCTGCGCCGGGGAAAGTTCCCGGACCTGACGCAGGGACGTCAGGCCCCCTGGTCTCGCGGACTCCGGTGCGGCGGCCCCGGCTGGGAGCCCGCACCAGAGGAAGGCTCCTGCGAGTTGGACCGCGACGGCTGCGCCATGGCGCAGCCGGCTGGCGGCACGTGAACCCGACGCCCTGAGGCGGCGGAGGAAGGTGCGGAACTCGACCGCTAGCGTCCACACGGTTGCCATGGTCGATCAAGCGCGTCGGCCATTCGACACAGCGTTCCGAGCCGGTCAGCGGGAGGAAAGGGCTGACACGGCGGTCTCCTGGAAGGCGCGACGCACGGGACTTGCATCGCTGTTGGGGAAGTTCGACCGCTGCACCATCAGCAGGAAACCGATGCCGCGGACCGGATCCATCCACGCCTGGGTGCCCCAGGCGCCCCCGTGGCCAAAGGTTCCGGGCGACAGCATCGACGCCACGCCGGCATGCGGCGCCTTCAGCACACACGTGCCGAGGCCCCAGCCGTAGTTCGTGCCGTGCCGCCCGAAGGTCTCGCTCTGAAAGAACCCGGTGGCGAGATCGCCAGTCTGCGGCGTGGTAAGCAAACGCAGGGAGGCGGCGCTCAAATACCGATGCCCGTCGAGCGCGCCGCCGCCGAGCAGCATCTGGCAGAACCGCGCGTAATCCCGGGGCGTGGAGAAAAGCCCGCCGTTGCCGAGGGGAGGCCGGTCGCGGCGCGCGAGATCGAGGCGCGGCGCCTGCGGTTCCAGCGTGGCGTTGGTGGCGTTTCGACTGTAGGCCGTGGCGAGGCGCGCGCGCTGCGCCTCGTCGGGGTAGAAGGTCGTGTCTCGCATGCCCAGCGGACCCAAAAGGCGTTCGGCGAGGAAGGTCTCGAACGGCTTTCCGGACACCACCTCCACCACGCGCGCCGCGGCGTTGATGCTGCTCTGGCAGTAGCTCCAACGTTCTCCCGTCTCGAACTGCATGGGGGCCGCCACCCACAGGGGCACGAGGTCCGCCAGGGTTTTGGCCGCCGCGGCGCCGGGGCCACCGGCCTCGCCCATTCCCGAGGTGTGAGTCAGCAGGTGGGCCAGGGTCGGCTGCGCCGGGCGGCCCGACGGCGTCTTCAGCGCAGCCAGTTCGGGAAGGTACTTCGACGCGGGATCCGAGACATTCAACTTCCCTTCGTCCTGCAGCATGAGCAACGCCACGGCGGTGATCGGCTTGGTCATCGAGGCGATCCAGAACAGGGTGTCGGGCGTCATGGGACGTTTGGTCGCGACATCGGCGTAGCCGACCGTGCCCACGTGGAGCAGGGAGGTGCGATCGACGACAATAGTGACGGCGCCGGCAATCTCGCGGTCGCGGATCATGGCCTCCATGGCCTGGTCGACGGCCGGCAAGGCGGGATCGGCGGCGCGCAGGACGAGCGGGGCGAGCACGCCCGCCGCGAAGGCGATCGTGAAGCGGGTGGGGTTCACGCGCCGAGGCTGATGTCCTGCGTGGGGCTAGGCAACGCCGAGTTCTGGTGTCCGCCGGTTGACCCCCGGGGGAAGGACAGGTTCCATGGCGCGAACGCATCCTTGAAATGAATCCCCCGCCCGA
>CAZYJB010000297.1:0-5782 GCA_964647675.1 uncultured Verrucomicrobiota bacterium
TTATGATTGCCGGGCGCCGGAATGCGCTCGGGTTGTTTTCTGGAGTCGCCGCCGCGCGCGACTACGATCGATTCCCGATGCCCTATCACGAGAAGCGTCGTCCGTTTCCAGGAGCCGTGAACTCCAGCCCGCTATGACATGAATCCAAGCGACGCTCCCGCCACCCCCGCGGCCAACGACCAACCCGCAGCAACCACCACGAAAGAACTCAGCGATCTGAAGGCGGCGCTGGACGAGCATGCCATTGTGGCCATCACCGATTCCCGTGGTCGCATTACTTATGCGAACGACAAGTTCTGTGCGATCTCCAGGTATTCGCGGGCCGAATTGATCGGCCAGGATCATCGCATCATCAACTCCGGCCATCATCCCAAGGAGTTCTTCAGCGACCTGTGGGGCACGATCGGTCAGGGCCAGGTCTGGCGGGGCGAGATCAAAAACCGGGCGAAGGACGGCACCTACTACTGGGTGGACACGACCATCGTCCCGTTCCTCAACGAGCTCGGCAAACCGCGCGAGTACGTCGCGATCCGGGCCGACATTACCCAGCGCAAGCACGCCGAGGAGGCGCTGCGCGCCTCGAACAAGGAGGTGGTGGATCTCAAGGCGGCCTTGGACGAGCATGCCATCGTCGCGATCACTGATGCGCGCGGCCGCATCACCTACGCCAACGACAAGTTCTGTACCATCTCCCGGTACTCGCGGGACGAGCTGATCGGCCAGGATCATCGCATCATCAACTCCGGCCATCATCCCCAGGAGTTCTTCCGCGAGTTGTGGAGCACGATCGGGCGCGGCCTGGTGTGGCGGGGTGAGATCAAGAACCGGGCCAAGGATGGGTCCCACTACTGGGTCGACACGACCATCGTCCCGTTCCTGAACGAGTACGGCCGGCCACGCCAGTATGTGGCGATCCGGGCCGACATCACCCAACGCAAGCTCGCGGAGGAATCCAACGCCATGCTGGCGTCGATCGTCGCGTCGTCCCAGGACGCCATCATCGGCCATGATACGTCGGGAACGATCCAGACCTGGAATCTCGGGGCGGAGTCCACCTTCGGCTTCACCGCAGCCGAGATGATCGGGCGCTCCATTCTCGACCTGACTCCCATGGAATACCGCCCGCGGGAGGTGGAGCATCTGAGTGCCGTACGAAGGGGGGAGAAGCACCCGCAATACGAGGCCCAACGCCTGCACAAGGAAGGTCAGCGCATCGACGTGCTGGTGACCCTGTCCCCGGTGCGCGATGAAGCCGGCCGCATCGTCAGTGTCTCCAACATCGCGCGCGACGTCAGCGACCGGAAAAAGCTGGAGTCGCAGTTCCTGCGCGCCCAGCGCATGGAGGCGATCGGCACCATCGCCGGCGGTGTGGCCCACGATCTCAACAACCTGCTTTCGCCGATGCTCATGGTTCGCGCAGTGCTGGGGGAGGAAATCAAGGGCGAGCGCGAGCGCGAACTGCTCGAGATGGCGCACCAGGCGGCGCGGCGGGCCGCCACAATCGTGAAGCAGTTGCTCGCCTTCAGCCGGGGGGAGGATGGCCGCAGGCATTCGGTCGAGGTGTCCTATCTATTTCGGGAACTGGCCGTCCTGCTGCGCGAAACCTTTCCCCGCGATATCACCATCGCCGTCACGCCCCAGAAGGATCTCTGGCCCATCTTCGCCGAGCCCACCCAGATTCACCAGGTGCTCATGAACCTGTGCGTGAACGCACGGGACGCGATGCCGAATGGTGGCACGCTCTCGATCACCGCGGAGAATCTCGAACTGACCGGTGCCGAAGCGAAGCTGAGCCCGAGTTCCCACATCGGTCCCTACGTAATGATCAGTGTCGCGGACAACGGCTGCGGCATCCCCCCGGCGATCGTCGAGCGGATCTTCGACCCGTTCTTCACCACCAAGGAGGTCGGGTACGGCACCGGGCTCGGGCTCTCCACAGTCAGCGGCATCGTCAAGGCGCACGGCGGATTCATCACCGTTTACAGCGAGCCCAATGGCGGGTCGGCGTTCAACGTCTACCTTCCCGCCTCCAGGGAAGGGGCGGTACGGAATCCCGATGTCCGCGTCGACGCCGCACCTCCGGGGAACCAGGAGCTCATTCTGCTCGTGGACGACGAGTTCGCCATCCTGGCGAGCATGCGACAGTTGTTGCTCAAGCGGAACTACCGCGTCGTCGTCGCCAACAACGGCAGCGAAGGCCTGGCGACGTTCAAAGAGAACCGCGGTGAAATCAGGCTGGTAGTGACCGACACCATGATGCCGGTCATGGGAGGAATCGAAATGATCCGGGAGTTGCGCCGCCTGCGCCCGGATCTCGCGGTCGTCGCCAGCACCGGGCTGGAGCAGGAATCCAAACGCCGCGATTTCGCCGCGCTGAACGTGACGAACGTGCTGCTTAAACCCTGCGATCCGGAAGAACTGCTGCGCCTCATCCACCGGTTGCTCCATTGATGGCGCGAGTGCGGCGGGACCCGCCTCCGGCCGCATAATCCGTGTTCGTTTTCCAGGGACGGCGGCTTCTACTTGGTGCCGATGCCAGCCGACGCCCCCGCCACCGACCCGAGCGCCTGGTGCCGCTTCCTGGACAGCGGATCGGAGGATGCCTTCACCGAGGTGGTGGTCCGGCACATTGACCTGGTCTATTCCGTGGCCCTGCGACGTTCGCGCGGCGATCAATCCCTCGCCCAGGATGTCGCGCAGGTAGTCTTCTCTGATCTCGCGCGAAAGGCCAACGCGTTGCCCCGCGATCTCGTCCTGGCGGGTTGGCTGCACCGTCACTCGGTTTTCGTCACCTCCAATCTGATCCGAAGCGAGGCCCGACGCCGCCATCGCGAGAGGGTCGCCATGATCCCGGAAGCTCCTGACCCGCAGGTGGATTGGTCCAAGATAGCGCCCGTCCTCGACGATGCGCTGGGCGAACTCCCGGAGCGCGATCGCACGGCGATCATCCTGCGCTTCCTCGATCAG
Source organism: uncultured Verrucomicrobiota bacterium (assembly GCA_964647675.1). Classification (GTDB taxonomy): domain Bacteria; phylum Verrucomicrobiota; class Verrucomicrobiia; order Limisphaerales; family CAIMTB01; genus CAIMTB01. The sequence goes on from CAZYJB010000297.1 coordinate 2,968, forward strand.
CAGCCGTTCTCCGAGGTCGGACGCGCGCTGGGAGTTGGTCCAGACGCCGCGCGGATGCGGGTCGAACGCGCGCTCGAGCGCGTACGCGACTGGCTTTCCCGGCGGGGCGTGAACTCCACGGCGGCGGTCCTGGCGGTGGGGATCGCGCATCACGGCGTCGTTGCGGCCCCTCCGGCCCTGGCCGCCTGCATCGCTTCTGCCGCCACGGTCGCTTCCGCCTCCCTCGTCAACCCGGCGGCTTCCGCCACGATCATTGGCCTCATGAACACGTCAAAAGTCTCCCTGGGCATCGCTGCAGCCGTCGTCGTCACCGCCACCTCCGTAGCCATCATCGAGCACCGGCGAAATGAGAGACTGAGCGCGGAACTCGACGCGCTGCGCAGCGCCTCCGTCGTCGCTGCGGACACAACCCCATCGAATAACGGCCTCAGCGCCTCCGAAATCGAGGCCTTGCGGGAGGACCGGATGCAGTTGATGGCGCTGCGCGACAAAGTCGCGCGCCTGCGGGATGAGAATCAGCGGATCAGTGCGCTGGAGGACGAGAATCGAGCTCTGCGCGATGCGCGGACCGCGGACCGCAAACCCGACGCGGACGAGAATGAACGCGACTACGAAGCCGAAATGGAGAAAGGCCTCGCGCTGGCCCGCATGAATTTCACGCGATCGTGGACTATCGCCTTGCTGCTCTTCGCCGATGAGAATGGTGACCGGCTTCCGGGTTCGTTCGAAGACGCAGCGAAGTTTTTCCCCAAGGACGCCGGATCTTCCGTTGCACTGGATCCCGCCCGTTTCGAGATCGTGTATCGCGGTCCCCTCAAGGATGTCGCGAATCCCTCCTCCACCATACTCATCCGCGAGCGGGAGCCCTTTCTGATGAAACGCGACGATGGTACCGAAGTCCTGGCGCGCACCTACGCCTTTGCGGATGGCCACAGCGAAATCCACGCGGCTCCCGATGGCAATTTCGAGAAGTGGGAGCACGCGCGCATGGCACCTTCGCCGCCCTCCGAGTGAGCGTCTTCGCGGGCGTTGGGAGCTTCGTCGGAGGGATGGTTCACTCGGTTCTTCGATCGGATGAGTTCGGCTTGGCATCCGCTGGCTGCAGTCGACGCGGCCGCTCTGCCGCCACGAGGCCTTGATCGGTTCGCGAACCGGCCTCTCCGACACTCGCGAGAGATCCAGGCGCACCCCGACGAACTGAAGAAATGAGTTGCGCGCTTCACGAGTTCATCCGACATTCAACCAGATGGTTGAATGTAATCCAGAGCAGTTGAACCGGACCTTTGGAGCGCTGGCGGATCCCACCCGCCGCCGAATCCTCGAACAACTGGCGGGAGGCGACGGCTGCGTCACCGATCTCGCGCGGCCGCACGCCATGTCGCTGGCCGCGGTGTCGAAGCACTTGATTGTCCTCGAAAAGGCCGGACTGGTGAAACGGCAGCGCCAGGGGCGCGTGCATTCCCTGGCCCTCGAGGCTGGGCCCATGCAGGAGGCGCAGGCGTGGATCGACCGGTACCGACAGTTCTGGGAAGCGAATCTCGATCAGTTCGAAAACTACCTGGGCCAACTCCAGGCAAAGAAAACCAAGCACGATGACCCCCAAGACTGAGCTGCAGAAACCGGACAACGCGACCCTGATCCTCAAGCGAATGCTCAACGCCTCGCCTGAGCTGGCCTTCCAGGCGTGGACGTCCCCCGAGCACATCCGGCAATGGATGCGACCCGAGCCCGGCATGACGGTCCCGTCGGTGCGGATGGACCTGCGGGTCGGCGGCCGATTCCGCATTCAGATGCGCAATCCCGACGGTGAATACTTCACGGCGGCGGGGGAGTTTCGAGAGGTGAAGGCGCCGGAGCGTCTCGTCTACACCTGGGATTGGGAGAAGGATGGCAGCGGCGCCGAGTTCGGTGAAGTGGAAGGCAAGACCTCCCTGATCACCGTGGAGTTTCTGAAGCGGGGTGGGCAGACGGAAATCGTGTTCATGCACACCCGCTTTGCCACCGTCGAGACCCGCGACAGTCATGCGCGAGGCTGGGGTGCCGCGCTGGAGACCTTCGCGACCTTCGTCGAGTCGAAGTGAGTCGAGTCTTGCGACGGCCATGCCGGCGGGAACCCGCCCGTTCCGGGCTCAACACGACATCACCGATCAACCATCAAAAAGAACACCCATGCACCATCAGACCACTGAAATCGAACCACCCGACCTTCGACGATCGCGAAACATCGTGACGCCCGCGGAGTGGGTTGTCGCGCGGCGGGCACTGCTCAAGCGGGAGAAGGAATCCGTCCGGCTTCGCGACCAACTGAGCGCCGAGCGGCGCCGGCTCCCGTGGGTGAAGGTCGCAAAGAACTACGTCTTCGAAGCCTCCGGCGGACCGGTCGCGCTCGCGGATCTGTTCGGCGGCCGCCGCCAGCTCGTCGTCTATCACTTCATGTTTGGACCCGACTGGGAGGAGGGTTGCCCGAGTTGCTCGTTCGTCTCGGATCACTTCGACGGGGCTCTCCCGCACCTGGCTGCGCGCGATGTCTCGATGGTGGTCGTCTCGCGGGCGCCGTTCGCCCGGATCGAGGCGTTCAAACGAAGGATGGGATGGCGCTTTCCGTGGGTGTCCTCCCTCGGCACCGATTTTAATTCGGACTTCCACGTCTCGTTCACGCCGGAGGAGCAGGCGCGGGGTGAGGTCTACTACAATTACACCCTGCAGGAGTTCCCGAGCACGGAGGCGCCCGGTCTCAGCGTCTTCTACCGGGACGCCGCCGGAGAGGTCTTCCACACGTACTCGACCTACGGGCGTGGGCTCGAGATGCTGATGG
>CAZYJB010000298.1:0-5763 GCA_964647675.1 uncultured Verrucomicrobiota bacterium
GACCTGCTGGGAGCGTTGGGGATCTGTCCCGTAGTGAAACGCATCTGGACTCCGTCCTGGGCATTGCTCAGCGGCGGCTGGGTGGCCCTGATCCTCGCGGCTTTCGTGCTGGTGATCGAGGGATGGGGCTGGCGCCGGTGGGCGTTTCCCTGCGTGGTCGCCGGACTCAATCCCATCACGCTCTATTGCCTGTGGCAGTTGTTGCCCGGATCGGTGGCGGGCACGCTCAAAACACACTTGGGACCGCGCGTGTTCGAGGCCTTCGGAGCCCCGTATGCACCGATCGTGCAGCGTGCGGCGGTCCTGGTGGTCTTCTGGCTCGTGCTCTGGTGGATGCACCGCCGGCGTCTGTACATCCGGTTGTGAGGATTGGAAGGTTCCGGCCCGCGGCGGGAATCACCGATGCCTCGAACCGAGGCCCCATGAATGCCACGAACAACCAGCGGTCCGTCCGAATGCTCCGCCGATCTCCGCGCCCGAACACTTGGTTCGCATGGATCGTGTTGCTGCTCCTCCTGCCGGTGCGCCTCACGGCGGCGGAGATCCTGGTCTTTGCGGCCGCGAGTCTCACCGATTCTCTGCGTGAAATCGGCGACGCCTACACGCGGCAACAGGGCATCCGAGTGACCTATAACTTCGGCGCCTCCAGCCTGCTCGCGCGGCAGATCGAAGCCGGAGCGCCGGCCGACCTCTTTTTTTCTGCGGCCGACCTCACGATGGACGCCCTCGAGAAGAAGGGGCTGTTGCTGGAAGGCACCCGTCGCAATCGCCTGGGCAATGTGCTGGTGGTGGTGGTGGCGAAGGAGTCGGGGGTGAGCGTGACGGCGGTGCCGGACCTGGCGGGCGAAATGATCCGGCGAATCGCGCTGGCCGAACCGGCGACGGTCCCGGCCGGGATCTATGCCAGGGCGTATCTCATGGAGAAGGAGCTTTGGCCGAGGGTCGCGGGCAAGGTCGTTCCCACCGAGAATGTCCGGGCCGCACTCGCAGCGGTGGAGTCGGGGAACGTCGATGCCGGCATCGTGTACAAGACCGACGCGCCGACCTCGAAGAAGGTGGTGGTGGCGGTCGAAATCCCGGCCGCGGACGGGCCGCGCATCAATTATCCGGTGGCGGCGCTGAAGCAGTCGCCCCATCGCGAAGCGGCGCGCGCCTTTCTGGCCCATCTCCTGAGCCCGCCGGCCGGCGAAGTGTTTGCGAAGCACGGGTTCCTGGTGCGGGAGTAAGACTGCCTTTTCTCGGGGGTTGCCGCAGTGGGGAACACAGGCTGGTCACGGGAAAAGGGCTGCGGCAAAATCCCGGCCTTCCATGAACCGCTCCTTTCGACGCGGCCTCGTTCCGGCCGCCGCCCTCGTTGCCCTGCTGGCCCTCCAGGCTGACTTTGCGCCGGCCTCCCTGGCCCAGGAAACGCGATCTCCCAACGCCACCAACGCGGCACCCGCGCGCCCGCGCACCCCGCGCCCGCCACCGCTCGTCTCCCCCGAGCTCGGCGCGGACGGCAGCGTCACCTTCCGGTTGAACGCGCCCAAAGCCACCGAGGTGAAAGTGTCGGGCCAGTTCGGCGCCGACGCGGCGATGACTCGGAACGAGCAGGGGATTTGGTCGGTGACCGTGCCCAACGCGAAACCGGGCGTGCACGAATACCGGTTCGTCGTCGACGGACTGAACGTGATGGATCCGCAGAACGCGTGGATCAAGCCGCAGCGTTGGCCGGGTTCGAGCATCCTGCATGTGCCGTCGTCGCCGCCGGCGCCCTGGGATCTGCAGGACATTCCGCATGGCGTCGTGCATGAGCACACGTACCGGTCGAAGGCGCTCAATACCTGGCGCCGCATCGTGGTCTACACGCCTCCCGGCGTCGGTCGCAGCACCCGTCTTCCGGTGATGTATCTGTCCCATGGATACAGCGACAACGAAGGGTCGTGGACGGTGCACGGCAAGGCCCACTGGATCCTCGACGCCTTGATCGCGGAGAAGAAGGCCAAGCCCATGATCGTCGTGATGGTCGACGGCCATGCGATTGCGCCGGGAGCCTCGGGATTCGAGGATTACGGGCCGGCCAACTCGGCGGCGCTGGCGTCGGAGCTCATCCAGGACATCATCCCCCTGGTGGAGGCGTCGTACCCGGTGGTGCGCAAGCCGTCGGCGCGCGCGTTCGCGGGGCTTTCGATGGGCGGGCATCACGCGCTGACCGTGGCGCTCAACCACCACGATCGGTTCCAATGGATTGGCGCGTTCAGTTCCGCGCCGCCGCCGAGCGCGAGCGTCTCCGCGGGCCTCGACGGTGCGGAGTTGGTGAACCGCGACCTGCGCCTCTTCTGGGTGGCGTGCGGCACGAAGGATTTCCTGTACCAGCGCAACCGCGAGTTCCACTCCCTGCTCAACGGCAAGGGCATTCGACATGAGTTCCTTGAGACCGAAGGCGATCACTCGTGGCCGGTCTGGCGGCGTTACCTGGTCGAGTTCGCTCCGCGGTTGTTCCGCTGACTCCCGCGGCCGTGCGGTGGGTTTCCGCGCCGGAGATGTGGCGAACTGGTGGAAACCCGCGCCCAGCACAAGAATTCCGTTGCACCGGAAACGGCGCCGACTTAACCACTGGCATCCACTTGCTGCGTCGCGTTCCGGAAGGCCCCGGGGTTGTTTTTCCCCGGCGCGATCGGGGACTGCGTCGGCGGGTGGGACTCACCTCGGGAAAACGACAGTCAACCAGAGCAGCTACGCATGAGAATACTCAGTTCGCTGGCTTTTGTGGGGACCGCCTGGGTCGCCGCCTCCGCCTTCAGCCAAACCCTGCCCGGGAAACCGGAGGACAACGGGGTGCAACCGGTGTCCGAAACGGTGTACGTCAACACGTCGGACACCCTCAATAACGGCAACACCGAGAGCCTTGGCATCGCCATCGCGCGGAACGGAAACGTCATCGTCGGATGGGAAGACGACGGGCCGGACGAGACCGATGCGCTGGCCTACCTGGGGGCGGTCTGGACGATCTATGACCGCGACGGCAAGCCGGTGACCCCGGACACCGAGGTGAGTTCAATCGATCCGAACTTCGCGGGGCCGACCGTGACGCGCAAGTTCCTGGCTTTTTTCCGAGCCGACAAGACCGCGACCCCGGGGCACACCGCGTGGGGGCCGAAGATCAAGGCCAACCCGTTCGGCGACGGCGTCGGCATGGGCGCCACGGCGTACGGACTTGGCCTGGAGGTCGTGGCCTACGCTCCCTATCAGGACAAGGGCGACTGGCCGGCAGTGCAGTTGCTGACGGGTTCGGGTGAGCCGGTGGGCATCGTCAACGGCGTGTCCGAAGCCTACAACGCGCGCGACGGCAACATCCGCATCGGCGACTGGGATTACCTGTCCACGGGCAACATCGTGATCGTGGGCGAGAGCCGCCAGGGCGACGACCTGGTCACGCTCTACGGTGGTGAAGCGGCGGCCAATCATGCCGTGGTACGCATCGTAAAGCCGAACGGCGAGGTCGTCGCGGCCGAGCGCCTCGCGTCCTCCGATCCGATCAAATCCGAGATGTGGCATGGCGTGGGCGTGACCAAGAATGGGTTTGCCGTGCGCTTTTCGGCGAACGGGCCCGGGGTATTCCGACTGTTCGACAACGCCGGCACGGCGGTCTCGACCAACATCGATCTGGCGACTCTCACCGGACAGCCGATTGCCGGCGGCGGCGGGCGCGGTGACGGGGTCGGCTTCCACGGAAACGGCAACGACGCCTACGCGGCGGTGGCGGTCGGCAAGGACGCCGAAGGGAAGAACCACGTCTGGGTGACCGTTCTCAACGCTGACGGCACGGTGCGCTGGAACAAGACGGTCTCCGACGATCTGGAACTGCTCGGGCCCGGCCGCTGCGACGTGGCCATCGATCCGCTGGGCCGCGTGGCCGTGGCCTACGACGACGCCGCCGGCACCGGCGGCAGCGCGCGCCTCATTCTGGCACGCGTGTTCGACGCGAAGGGCGTCCCGCTGGGCAAGACCTTCTATGTCTCCGAGACCGAGCTGCCGGATCCCGCGACGCCCGAATCGAAGAACGCGCGCATCGCGTTCCGCAACGACACCATTGCCGTGACCTGGGAGAGTCAGACCAGCTCGCCCGGCACGCGTACGGTGGCATTGCGGCAGTTCGTCGTCCCGGTGAAGCCGGGCAGCATCGAATCGGTGGGCCTTACCCGCATCGTGGCCGACACGCCGGTCATCAACCAGGGCCTCGACGCCCTCGGCAACTGGGAGCCCTATGCGTCGGTGCTCGGCAACTCGACGTTCCTCATCGAGGCCAACGCCTTCGCGCAGGACACGACCGATCAGCAGCGCTATGTGGTGGCCTTGCAGCCCGCCGCCGGCGGCGCCATGAAGCTCGGCGAAGGCTTCCACGCCGACAACAACACCCCGTTCAAGGGACCGATCAACGCGTCCCGACAGAACGGCAACCCCGGCCGCGTCGCCGGTGATACGCGCCCCGGTGCGGTGAACTTCATCGTCGGCGCCGAGGCGTCGCCGCATGTCTATCCCGAGTTCCAGTCGGGCAATCGTTGGGCGGGCGGATTCGACCGTCTGGGCGACGGTCGCTACGGCACCGTGCAGACCTACAGCCTGGACACCGCGACCCTGACCCAGACGCCGCTCAGCAAGGCGCAGGACTCCGCCAACGGCCGCCTGACATCCGGCGCGGCGCCGGGCAATCAGATCACGCGCTTCGGCGGCGACGTCGCCGGCCTCAGCGACGGAAACTTCGTCTCGGTGGTCGAGGACCGCTCGAACGTGCTGCGTCCCGATGGCAATGCCGCGGTGGCAACGATCTTCCGCCCCGATGGCACGGTGGCGAAGGAAAGCTTCCTGGTCGCCAACGGCGATCTCTGGGCCAATGTGGCCGCGTTCAAGGGCGGCTTCGTGGTCCGCGTCGCCCGCATGCTCTACTTCTTCGACAACGCCGGCAATAGCCTCGGCGATCCGGTGGATCAGAGCACCTCGGGCGAGAACTTCGATCGCGGTCGCGGCGATGGCACGCGCCTCGGTGGCCACATCAACAGCCCGTACGTCTGCCTCGTCGGCCGCGTGCTCAACTCGACCGCGGTACGCGTGGCCGTCTGGGATGCCAGCACGCGTGCGTTCGTGACCGTGGCCGACGTGAGCGAGGGCGGGTTCCGCGCCGACGCCGACCGTGCGGTCGTGGCGATCGATGCGTTGAACCGCATCGTGGTGGCGTGGGTTTCCAAGCCGGACGGCTACGAGCAGCAGCAGGTCGCGGCCCGCGTGCTTCAGATCGATGGCGCCGCCAAGACCGTGACCCCGCTGACGGCCAGCTTCCTGCCGTTCGTGAACCAGTCGCCGGTCGGTGGCATCCGTTCGATCGGCATGTCGGTGGCCATGACCACCAAGCAGATCCTCATCGCCGCCAAGGGTGAGATCAACCTGGAGAACAAGCCCGACCTGGGCGTGACCTCCGCGCGCGAGCTGAACTTCTACACCGTGATCTCGCATCCTGCTCCGCAGGACGATCCGACCACGCCCGTCGGCGGTGGCGGTGGCGGCGACGTGCGCATCGCGGTAACCCGCAACGGCAACGCCTTGACCATCACCTCGACCCCGCAGCCGCTGCCGGCCGGGTGGGTCCTGCAGCTTGCTCCGTCCGTCACGGGAGGCTGGGTGACCCAGGCCGGCGCCAACACGCCGTTCAATGCCACCCTTGGCAACGAACCCGCGGTGTTCCTGCGCGCGATCAAACCGTAGCATCCGCCACCTCCCGGACCGCTG
>CAZYJB010000299.1:0-5760 GCA_964647675.1 uncultured Verrucomicrobiota bacterium
TACGCTCCACGATCGCACCCTGCAGGAATGCAAAATCTGTGGCCAGTTCCCGGGACTGTCCCGTTACGTATTCCCGGCGATGAAACGAAGGAGGGTCCTGAAGTTCCTGGGCTGCTACCTGCGTTGCCACCTGTTCCAGTCGGGCCACTTCGTCAGCGGTAGGAGATTGGCCTGTGTGTAGGAGTTCGCCCAGAACCTGAACCAGTGCCGGAACCGATTGATGAGCCTGGTACACCGACAGGCTTGAGTTCACCCCATCGGCGATCAGCCTCAGCTGCGCCGGGAGATCGGCGCGGCTCCTCAGGCGAAAAAATCTCAACCGCCCGGCTTCGCAGTGTGGGCGAAACCAGGCCGCAGCGTAGATGGCACGCGGGGTCCGGACGTCTTGGAAATCTGGATAGGCGACGCTGTACACTGAGATCCGCTTGCCCGCGGCCAGCCACCGCTGCCACGACCTCCATTCAGGAAGGAACTCCTCCAGTCCACTCGTCATGTCGCCTTCGGACCAGATCGGCCCCACGAACTCTCCAAGGCTATGCGCAAAGATCCGTATGTGTTGTGCCGCTTCGATCGCGTTCAAAACGGCAGACTTCGTGATGACTTCCCGATCACCCTCTCCAGCGGTCGATGCACCATTAAGGACTCCGCTCAGCCATGCCAATGCTTCCCTCCTTCGAAACTCATCCCAAAACAACTGATTCGAGTAGGTACATAGACAATGACGACAACCACTCGTGCAATCCTGGGGACACTCAAGTACCCGCTTGGCTGCGACCAAAAGCTCTCGGCCCGGATGCTTCTCGAAAAACATGCCGACGTAACCTGCGCCTCCCGGAACCGTGTCGAAGATCACGACCTCCGGGCCGAATCCGAGTCGCCAGCGAAACGTTGCTGAAACCTCCCGCTCCTCGATGTCGATTCTGTCTGCCAAGGCGAGTCGCATCGCCTCAGTGATGGTCCGTGCGACGTCGTTTTTGAACGAGTTTACCTCTACTTCGGCCAATTCGGGAGGTGCGAGCACAGGCGGATCAAACCGTATTTGCAGGACGTCGGTTCGAAACTCGTGAGCGAAGTCTTGCGGCTTGTATTGTTCCTGGTACGTGCAGTCCTGACCCGTGTAGGGCTGACGGTGGCTCGGCAGCCTGAATTGATGATTCCCTCGCGGAACTGCCTCCGTGTATCCGCACCGACAGCGCTTGAACCCGCTCCCCTTTCCGCGGTTCACCACTAACATGGTGCCCGTCTTCGCATCCTGCACCGACCAGTCAACGCCAGGCACGGCAAGCTCCCGAAAGCTCTCTTCCGGCGCAGCACTCACGAGTTGGGCCTCCATTGCCGACGGAGGTCGGTTTCGACGGGGACCGGGTTCCTTTCCTTCGCTTTCCGTGATCGAAGTCACGAAGCTTCTCGGTTCGATAAACGGTCGCGCCATTCCAGCCATCGGCGTTTGACACTTGGGGCAACTCAACGGGACGAGGTCTGCCGACTCTGATATCAAGACGTTCCGGCAAGCGTCACAGGTTCTGTAGTAGCGCTCGGGCATGAAGTGTTTCGGGTAATAGCCCACTCCGCGCGATGTCCAAACCCGTCCGCGGGCAATGACCTCGGCACCCGGGGCGTACTCCACAATCCCTAGCCGCGCGTCCCGATCCAGCTGCAGTTCGTGGGACCACGGCGCACTTCCGCTATGCTGCCGTCCGGTGAGGACTTCCAGGCAGATGTTGTTCACCGGGAAGCTGTACGTCGGAATCACCCCGAAGCGGCTAAGGAAGTTGATCAGGGGCTGCATCGACCACCGGTAGGCCATCCGAAGCGCTCGGTTGGCACGCCCTTGCTGCCGGAGATCGGTTCGCTCGCCTTCGCTCAGCGTGCGGAACTGCTGATAGTAGAAGTGGTGCCGCTGGCCGAATTCCGCGGCGATGGCCGCCAGCTCCGTCAGAAACGCATCCCGAAGCTCGGCTGGTTTAGAATACAAGTCGTTCTCCCGCTCTTTGGGAAGGGCGGGGCGAACGAGTTGCTCCAAACGAACGGCGAGTTCCAAGTATCGTGCGGCATCGGGCTGTCCAAACCAAGCGTGCAAGCGCTGCTGGAACCGACGCTCCGCGTCCTCGCCGAACTCCACGAGATCGGGTTGATCGGGTGTTGGGTCGTCCTCGGTTCCTCCGATGCGGCTAAGGCCGAACAACTGGCCAATTTGGACTGAACTCTCGCCTGGAACCATATGGGTAAGGAAACCAGCAAGGAGAATGGAATACTGGTGCCGCAGAAACAGGCGGCGGTTGGCCAAGTGGACAAAAGGCACCCTTGGTTCCCTTCGCAAGAACTGGTCGGCGGCTGCGAACACGATCTGGTCGAACCGGCGATTGCGCGCATAGGTGACGCTCACCGGAGCCGCCTGCGCTCGCCGGCCAGCACGACCCGCTCGCTGCTGGTAGTTGGCGATATCCGGCGGCACATTGCGGAGGAACACCCCCTCCAAGTCCCCCAGGTCGATGCCCATTTCCATCGTTGTAGAGCAGCTCAATACGTTGACGCGACCCTCCTTGAAATCCCGCTCGATCTGCTCGCGAAGGGCCGGGGAGAGCGCGGCGGTGTGCTCGCTTGCCACGGCGCTGTGAAGGCTCTTCAGCTGAGTATACAAAAAGCGGTAGTGGCTGGCTCGCCTCTCCACCTCAACCTCTTCCTGCGTGACTCCGACCAGCCGACCCTCACACCCGAACTGCGGGCACAGTTCACCAAGGTCCATTGCTGTGCTGAAGCCGCATTCCTCACATCGCTTCACGGCGTCGGGTGGTACCAAAGTCATGCGCATTCTCCCGTGGTTCAGCACTATCCCGGGTGCACCCGACTCCACTGGTACGAGCAGGCCCTGGTCCGGATCCTGTAACAGCCGCCAAAGTTCTGTCACCATGGCCTGCCAGTCGGGGAGGCGCAGCTTCTCTCCAAAAAACTGAGTAAAGCGATTTGGGAAGGGGGTGCCGTTCGGACGGGTTGCGGGTATGATTCGGAAGCGAATGCCCTCGATGGGAATTAGTGAAAATGCGCGCCCCTCTTGGGCATAGGGTCCCCAGTAAAACTCGTCGTTTGCCCGCAGCCCCAGGGGCATCCGGATGGCACGATTCCGCCGCATCACGTCCAGCACCCAGGTGCATAGGGCAAGCGCTCTTTCCTCTTGCGCACCAAAAAGCTTGCCGAGTCCGGATTCCGTTACCGCTTCCGCCAATGAAGATCCGTACTCGACTCGGACGAGCGCCAAATCCTCCAGACAGTTTCGCGCGCCACCCGGCAGGCAGAATTCCGCCAGTAGCCGGCCTAGTATTGCCGTGGCTCGATCGTCTTCCCTGAGTGGCAGTCCAAACGCATCGAGAAGACCCCGCTTGATCTCGGGGCGCTCGCATAGGCCGGCGGCGAGGTCTTTCAAGGGGACCAGTTGCCCGTCGCCAGCACCCTTGAGCACCTCCCAAACCGCGCGCCGAATCACGATTTCTTCGTGGCGTCGCTGGAAGCTCGGGGCGAAGAAGGCAGCATCCTGCCGATTGTCGCTGAATACGAGGAGCGAACGGCCGCGTCCCGGTAGTTTCCAGGCGTTTAGCTTTCCCTCCGGAAGATGAGCATAGAGCACCTCCGCGATCACCTCGGACATCGCCTGATCCCCGGGATGAAAGGGAGTCACGATCTCCGTTTGCTCGCTGGCACCGCAGGAAGCACAGGTGCTCATCCAATGGTCCCCTGCATCATCCTCGTTATCGGGCGATCTCAGATCCGCTCGCACTGTCGCGATCCACTCATCAGGATTGTCGTCGGGACTGAGCTGGTCGCGGATGCGCCCATCCTCCGCGTGAATGAAGCAGCGGTTCGCAATTCTCTCTGACTCCTCCTCCTGTTCGGGATCGTGAAGGAACCGATCCTTGGGCTTCAACCAGACAACGGTTCTCCGCCAGCTCGCTCCAGAATGGGTCGGACGATGCCCAATGAATCGCCCAAGCGCTACCGATTCGAAGCCTTCGAGGTAGATCTCTCCGCATCGACGGCATGTCAGTAAGCGGTACCTCTCTCGATCCGAATCCTTGTCCTGAAAAGCCCGCGCAAGCCGGAGGTCGCGGTATCGGTCCGGTCTCTCTTTCGGTGTTGCTATTGCCACGGTGGCGTCCTCAATGCCATTGGCGAAGAAGTGATACCTTGCCGGCAGCAGCGGGTACGCGCCTGCGCTCTGGCGTGCGAATCCTCCCAACGCAATCAATCCCTTCAAAGCACGCTCGGATGCATCGGGATCGGCGGCGGGATACAGGCGACTGGCGAGATCGGAGAATTCGAGAAACCGTTGCCCGGAAAGCAACCGGGCCGCCTCGCGCAGCGTCGGATCCCCGGCGAGCCTATCGCACAGAGCGGCCTGCAGGTCCTTCCCCACCGGAAGGCTGCACGGGAGCGAGCTTCCCGCGACTTCCGTGTTCCATTGCGTGACCGACAGGTGGTTCGCCGCCCGAAGCGCCCTCAGCACGTCGTGCATTCCGGCCCAGGCGGAAGCCGGGAGGGCCGCACCGGAAGCGCCCGTCGTGAGGAGACCGTGCTGCACCCTCGTGGCGGTGATCGGCGGTCCAAACTCGACGCCGAAAAGGTCGCCGGCAAACCTCCGAATCTTGGCCCCCTGATCGGAATCGTGCGAAAGGCTGGCGCTGGTCCCGACGCACTGAATCTCGCGGCCAGCCGCATGCCGAACTCGGAGTTTGCGGAGCAGCAAGGCCACCTCCGTCGCCTGCGCACCGCTGTAAGTGTGAATTTCGTCCAGAACAATAAACTCCAGAGCGTTGCCGGCGAAGAGGTTGGCGTTCTTGGGCAGCAACAGCAGGTGCTCCAACATGGCGTAGTTCGTAACCAGCACATGAGGAGGCGTTTCTAGCATTTCGGCTCGCGTCAGCAACCAGCTCTCAGGAATCCGGTTCCCAAACAGGTCCCGGAAGAAGGGGTCCTGCAGGTAGAGCTGTTCCGATTGCGCCCGCGTTTTGCGAGGATCTGTCTGGCCCGTGAACCGACCGACCGTGATGCCGTGGTCGTGGAGAGTTCCGACTAGTAAGGGCACCAAACGCCGATACAACTGGTCGTTGGCCAAGGCATTCAGCGGGTAAACCAGGATGGCCCGAACGCCTGGCCTTCGGCGCACCTCGGCTTTCAACAGGCGATCGACCAGAGGATAGAGAAAGCACTCCGTCTTGCCCGAGCCCGTACCTGTGGCGATGACAGTGTTCTGGCGGTCTCGCAGTATCCGGCACAGAGCCTCGTCCTGGTGCCGGTGCAGGGGGCGCTCGAACTCGACGGGCGTCAGACCTCTGAATCCGTCGTGCAGGAGTCCATTGCCGACAAGATCCGCGAGCGACCGTCCCTTCGGGAAATCCGCCATAGCTTCCACGAACGGCCCCTTCACAAGACGATTCTTCTCACCAAGCAGCCGTTGCGCTTCGGCTTTCAACAGCGGGAACCGTGAGTTGATCGGCAGTGCGGTCAGCAGATACCGTCGGAGCCGCTCCTCCAGGTCTGTGTGCAATTGGATTGGATCGATCTCGTTCATGGGGCATTAGGCTTCAGCACGGCTTCCCACAACAGCATGTAGAACGCGAAGAGTTCCGGAGCCAGACTCAGCAACAAGCAGAGCCGATGAATCCGGGTGGCGCGCTCTTGCGGTGGCGCGGCAAGGAGCGTCCGCAGTTTTTCCCGGAGGGTCCTCGGCGAGATCCTGCCAGCCGCGCACAGGCGCCCCAGCCCGGC
>CAZYJB010000300.1:0-5760 GCA_964647675.1 uncultured Verrucomicrobiota bacterium
CCTCGATGCCTCATTCGGCGGTAATTACCTGATCCGCGGCACGGACATCGCCCCCGCCTATCGCAATGCCGCCACTGACTTCAAAGCCGGCGAAACGCGAACGGTTACGGTCACGGGAAAAGGTACGGTCGCCGCCGACTTCGATCTGGCGCCCGGTGCTCCCCTGCGTGCGGTGCGGTTGCTGCGTCCGTCGTCGGATCTGAATGCACCCTCCTACAACAACAAGCCGATCGCGCTGCCGCCCGACGGGCAGTCGCGGTATGTCGGCGTCCTCACGCCCGCCGCGCCGTCCGAGGCAGTGCCCTTCCGACTGACGGTGTCCGGGGCGGACGTCAGCCACGGGTCGGCTGAAGTGCGCGCGAACGCGTTAGGCACCATGACGTTGGTGGCGGTGCCGGTCCGATTCCCAACCAATGCCATCCCGGGCCTGCGAACGTTGCGCCTCGAACGCGGAACCGAATCGGCCTGGGTCCATGGCTTCCTCGAAGTGATGCCGCGCATGCCGGACATCAATGAGGACGGACTCGATGACCGTTTCCAGCGCCGGTACTGGACGCGCTTCACAACACCGGAGGCTGGGCCCGACGCGGATCCGGACGTCGACCACTTCCGTAACGCGTGGGAATTCCAGCGCGGGAGCGACCCGACCAACCGGCTATCGGCAAGCTTCGAAGTCCTTGCCGTGCGCGTGACGGCGGCCGGTGCAACGGTCCGCGCGGAAACCGCGGCCGGCGGGAAATTCCGCCTGCTGCGGCGCAGCGTGGTGGAGGCCGCGAATTGGGTTGTCGTGGGCCCGGACCGCGTGGCGACCGGCGAGGAAACGGAATTCGCAGACCCGACAGCGACGAACCGCGTCGAGTTTTACCGGGTCCAGTTGGTCCAGGACTGATGCGCAGCGGGTGCACGCTCCGACGATGGCGCGGAGGCTTGGCTTGGCGGGCCGGCGGATTCCAACCAGGGTCCATGCCCGGATGGAACTCGAGTCCCGGGTCGGACCCTTGCTCGATTGGTATCGTGCCGCGGCGCGCGATCTCCCGTGGCGACGCACACGGGATCCTTACGGCATCTGGGTCTCCGAAATCATGCTCCAGCAGACCCAGGTGCGGACCGTGGTCGCCTACTGGGAACGCTGGATGCGCGAGTTCCCGACCATTCCGGCCCTGGCGGCGGCAGCGGAAGAAAAGGTCCTTAAACTCTGGGAAGGACTGGGATACTACCGCCGAGCGCGGAATCTGCACGCGGCGGCCCGCCAGGTCGTCGAGCTGCACGAGGGCATTTTCCCTGGGACGCTGGAGGCGATTCTCGCGCTGCCCGGAATTGGTCGTTACACCGCCGGCGCCATCCACAGTATCGCCTTCAACCAGCCGTCCCCCATCCTCGATGGCAATGTCGTGCGCGTGCTGACGCGTTGGGATGCCATCGCGGGTGATCCCGCCGCCCGCACTGTGAGTCGGCGGCTATGGGAGGCGGCGGGCCGACTGGTTCGGGCCGCGCACGAGACGAGGCGCCGCGAGGCCTGTTCCCACTTGAACCAGGCGCTGATGGAACTCGGGGCTACCGTCTGCACGCCGCGACAGCCTTTGTGCGAGGGTTGTCCGGTGGCCGAAGGCTGCCGCGCGAGGGCGACAGGCGCGCCCGAAAACTTCCCGCGCGCCTCCCGCCGACCGGCGTCGGAAGTCCGCGAATTCCTGGTCTGGATCATCCGGCGAAAAGGCCTGGTCGCCGTGCGGCAACGTGCGCGGGAGGACGTGAACGGTGGTTTCTGGGAGTTCCCCTGTGTCGAGACGACCGGAACAGCACCTGATGTCGCGGCGTTGGCCGCCTCGAGCCTCGGGCCGCTCGCGCGGCGTCCGGTCCGATCAGGCGAAGTGCGGCACGCCATCACGCGATATCGGATTCGACAGACTGCGTACCGATTGGACCTGGCACCTGACGCCAGGATCCCGGAGGGATGGCGTTGGGTGGACGCTGTGGAGTTGGACGGCCTGGCGCTGACCACGGCGCATCGACGACTCGCCAGGGGTCACGGGGCGGCCCTGTTCACGGCTTCGGAGCGGGAAACTCCAGATGCTCGCTACTCGCTCGAAGCCCGCGCTCGTCACGCACCGCGAGGAAGCAAACGGACGGAGTCTCGGCGGGGAGAGAGGCAGTGACCTCGCCGTTGCCGATCTCCGCCGGGCTGGTCAGCCATCGCCTCTTCTCCCAGGGGCCCCGATCCAGCGTGTAGCAGAATTCGGCGCTGCGAAGGGGGAGAGGAGAGCGGACGTCCGCCTTCGCCTTGCGGCCCTCGAGCAGGGTCGGCCCGACCTTGGGCAGACTCGGTTCTGCGCGCAGGGCGGCGTCGACGAAGACGTCCACTTCGGGAAAGGTCCAGATGTGGCCATGCGGAAGGTCGATCACCACCGAGACCTGCCGCAGGCTGGGGTCCACGCGGCGATAGGTCTTCTGGTAGCTGTCGAGGGGATAGGCGAAGTCGGTGGTTCCATTGAGGAACAGAATTGGGCAGGCCGCCCTGCCGACGTACTCGGAGGGATCGAATTGCTTCAGCCAGAGTGAGCGGCTCGACGGCGAAAGCGCGGCGAGGGCGCGATCCCGCCAGACGCTGTTGTCCCCGAGGTGCCCGCAGCCGTAGACCGGCACCGCCGCCTTGAAACGGTCGTCGATGCCCGCCACGATGCAGGTGAGATACCCGCCCCAGCTGATGCCCGTAATGGCGGTAAGATTCTTGTCCACCTCGGGAAGGGATCGCAGCAGCGAGTGGCCACGGATGACGGCGGAAACCGCGTGATAGGTCCACTGCTCCCGCACGGTCCGGCGTGTGAATTCCCGAAATTTCACGGTGTCGGCCTGGTCTGGACCACCGTCGGGAAGGCGCTTTCCGTCCGGGCCATTCCCGGACAGGTCCATCGCCAGCGCCACGTATCCCCGCTTGGCCCAGTGCTCCGCCCAACCCGAGAAGGCCTTTCCGCCACCGCCGTGCACCAGCACGACTGCGGGAAACCGATCACCAAACCGCGGTACCGGCCGCGCGAGATAGGCGAAGATCCGCGTGGGACCGTTGGTGGTGGGCTCGCCCTGATAAGACACCTCCTGAACGGCACCGTTCCGGGCTCCCCACGTGGCAGGCGGTTCCTCAAAAAGGTTGCGCGTATCCCAAGGGCCGCGCATCCGCCGCGAGGCGGCGGATGAGGAGAAAGCCAGGCCCGCCGCCAGCATCAGAAACAGGAGGAGCCGCGCGGAGCCTCGGATCGAAGTGGCCATGCCCACCAGCGTGCAATGCGGGTCTAGGGGCGTCGAGCCGGGACCAAACGCCAATCCGGATTCGGTTTAAACAAGGTCGACCGGGCGGAACGCCTTGCCGCGGTTTCGCCAAGTCTGCTACCGCAGACGCATGGCTTGGCGCAGTTGGATGGTCTGGGCGATGACGATGCCTCTGGTTCCCGCTTTCGGAGCCGAGGCCGCGGGAAGTGCAGGGACGTTTCCACGCCCCATCGAGAGCTACGGCGATGCAGGCATGACCGGCCTTTGGGAGATCCTGAAGCATCGCGTCCAGACCGAGCCCTTGAACCTTTGGGTGAGCCTCTTTTTCCTCGCCGCCATCGTGCACACTTTTTTCGCCAGCCGGATCCTGCGGTTGGCCCATCACGTGGAGCACCGGCACCGGGACCGCGAGCAGGCCGCCGCAAGGGAGGCTGAGCGCCTTGGGATTCGCGCTCCGCGACCCCGTGCCTCGGTCGCAGGGAAACTGCTGCACTTTCTCGGCGAGGTGGAAGCCGTGTTCGGCCTTTGGGTGATTCCCCTGATGATCCTGCTCGCGCTCCGCCTGGGAGGGCAGGGGGTGATCGATTACCTCGAGCATCGCGTCCAATTCACGGAACCGATCTTCGTGGTGGTCATTATGGCGATCGCGGCAACCCGCCCGGTGCTACAGACCGCCGAGACGCTGCTTCGGCGCGTGGCAGGGCTGGGCGGTGGGACACCGACCGCGTGGTGGTTCAGCATCCTCATCGTCGCGCCTCTCCTCGGCTCGCTCATCACCGAACCCGCGGCCATGACCATCGCCGCCCTCCTGCTGGGCCGGCAGTTCTACCGATTGAAGCCGAATCCACGCCTGGCCTATGCCACCCTCGGCCTGCTCTTTGTGAACGTTTCGGTGGGCGGCACGCTGACCCACTTCGCCGCGCCTCCGGTACTAATGGTGGCGGGTCGATGGAACTGGAATACGCCCTTCATGATCCAGAACTTTGGCTGGCAGGCGGCTGTGGGCATCCTCATCGCCACCGCGGTCTGCTACGCCCTCCTTCGCCGTGACTTCATCGGACTCGCCGAAACCTGGGAATCGGAATCCCTGAAGGCTGAGGTGCGGGAGCAGGCGGAACACCCGGTTCCGGTCTGGGTGGTGGGGGTGCACTTGCTGGCCATGGGGTGGACGGTGCTGAACGCACACCATCCTGTCCTCCTTGTCGGCGGGTTCCTCTTCTTCGTCGCGTTCCACGCCGCCACCGACAGTTACCAGGGCGCTCTCGAGCTTCGCAGCCCCATCCTGGTCGGATTCTTCCTCGCCGGGCTCGTCATCCACGGGGGCCTGCAGCAATGGTGGATCGCCCCCGCATTGGGTGGGCTGTCGGAGACGCCGCTATTCGTCGTCGCTGCGGGACTGACCGCCTTCAACGACAATGCAGCGATCACGTACCTCGCCACGTTGGTGCCCGGGCTCCACGCTGGGTTGCAGCATGCCGTGGTGGCGGGTGCGGTGGCGGGAGGTGGACTCACCGTCATTGCCAATGCACCGAATCCTGCAGGACAGGCCATCCTCGCGCGCTTCTTTCCCCAAGGCATCTCGCCGCTCGGCCTGCTCCTGGGCGCGCTCGGCCCGACCCTGATCGTCTCCCTTTGCTTCCTGCTCCTGCCCCGATAGGCGGGCCGGACGCAGCAGGAATCCGGCCCCTGAAACAAGGCGCCGTTGACCTCTCGCGGACGCGACCTAACATCGCCTCGCGTTTCCCGACGTACCCCATCTATGCCGAAAAAGCCCGTTCCCGCTGGAAAAGGAATCACCTCGGTTCTCCAGGAAACCCGCGTCTTTAAGCCCGCCAAGGGCTTCGCCGCCACAGCCCACGTCAAATCCCTCGCCGCCTATCGCAAGCTGTATGACGAATCGATTCGGCAGCCGGACCGTTTCTGGTCGCGCGTGGCGAAGGAGGAGTTGGTGTGGGACTCGCCCTTTAAGAAGGTGCTTCAGTGGAAGGAACCCTTCGCGAAATGGTTCGGCGGCGGGCGGCTGAACGTGTCGGTCAATTGCCTTGACCGGTGGCTGGCAACTCCGGTCGCCAACAAGGCGGCGCTGATTTGGGAAGGCGAACCCGCTTCGGATGGACGCCCGGGCGAGGAACGGACCCTGACCTATCGACAACTCCACCGTGAGGTCTGCCGGTTCGCGAACGTCTTGAAACGGCATGGGGTGGGCAAGGGCGACCGGGTGCTCCTCTACCTCCCGCTGGTTCCCGAGGCGGCCATCGCCATGCTCGCGTGCACGCGCCTCGGCGCTGTCCATTCCGTCGTTTTCGGCGGCTTCAGCGCCGCTTCGGTCGCCGATCGGGCCGCCGATTGCGGCGCCAAGCTCATCGTGACCGCGGATGGCGGCTATCGCCGTGGTGCGGTTGTGCAGTTGAAGAAGAACGTCGACGACGCGCTAAACCTGAAGGATGCCGAGGGCCGCGCGATCGCCGCCGGGGTCACCGCGGTCATTGTCCTGCGACG
>CAZYJB010000301.1:0-5755 GCA_964647675.1 uncultured Verrucomicrobiota bacterium
CCGGCAGCTCGCCCCCCACCGCGTTGCTGGGCAGCCGCGAGTTCGTGAACATGTTCGACTCGAATACGTTCAATCTGACGCAGATCGGCAACGCCTCCTGGGCGGCGGGAGAGCAGTGGGCCACGCTGCGCCGCATCCACCTCGCGGGCGCTTCGGACATCCACCGTGCCGGCATCCAGGCGTTGAACTCGGCGGGCCTGGTCGAAAGCTACGTGCGGTCGGGTTACCAGCCCGCCAACGGCGCACGATATCCCGAGGGCAACTTCGGCAATCACCTCAAACTGGTGGCGCAGCTGATCAAGTCGGGTGCCGGGATGCGCGTCGCCTCGGTCGATCTGGGCGGCTGGGACACCCATGAAAACCAAGGGGTGCTGGGGGAAGGCCAGTTCGCGCGGCTCGTCAGGCAGTTGTCCGATGGCCTCGGTGCGTTCTATGCCGATCTCGACGAAGGCAACGAACCGTGGATTCGAAATGTGACTGTCGTGGTCATGAGCGAGTTCGGCCGGCGGGTCCGTGAGAATGCCAACCTGGGGACCGACCATGGCACGGCCAACCCGGTGCTCGTGCTCGGGGGCGAGGTGAAGGGTGGCTTCCACGGTACCTTCCCCGGATTGCATCCGGACCAGCGTTTCGACAATGCCGACCTCGCGCCCACCAACGACCTGCGGCGCGTGCTGGCCGAAGTGCTGATTCGGCGCACCGGCAATGTGCAGCTTGGGCAGGTGTTCCCGAAGTATGCCGACTATCAGCCCATCAATCTCACCGCCGGCGCCGATGTGTCGCCGGTCTACACCGCGCCGGTCCCGGTGACGCCGTCCGATCTCGCGGCGGTCCGCCTCGACGGCGGCCTCGTGAGGCTCACCTGGGGCGTCGGTCCCAACGCGACGCACTACCGCATCGAACGACGATCGGGCGAAGCTGAGGCTTGGCAGTTCCTGGTGGTCTCCCCGGCGGACACCCGGGTTCACGACGACATCAGCGCACCCGCCACGGGCACGCCGCAGTATCGGATCCAGGCCTTTTCGAGCGCGGGCGATGGCGCCTTTTCGGCACCCGTTTCGCCCGATGCCACCCGTCCGATCGAGCAGTGGCGCGAGCGCTATTTCGGAACGGCGGCAGGCGTCGGGCTGGCGGCGGACGATGCCGTCGCCAGCTCGGACGGACTCAACAACTTCACCAAGTACGCGCTGGGGCTCGATCCCTTCGTGCCGGCGACCGAATTTGCCGGCGGACTCACCCCGGGTCGCCCCCGGGTGGAGGTCAGCGACGGAACGGTGTCCATGGTCTATGTGCGTCCGATGGGCCGCACCGATGTGCGGTATGAAGCCCTCGCCACGCAGGATCTGAAGATCTGGACCCCGGTGGAGCAGGAGGTGGAGACCTCGGGCAGCGGGATGGAGCGACTGCGCGTCACCGTGAGCATGGCCGGACCTTCGGCCCGATTCCTCAAGCTGGCCGTATCGCCGCAGTAGATCGGAGCTCCCGTTGGTCGCGTCGCGTTCTGGTCAGGAGAGGGGGTCTCTGGTAGACGGTGGCGCGTGATCTTCCCCCTGTTCTGGATCCAGGCGTGCAGCCCAGGGCCCCGGAGCCTTCGCTCGAGGTCGGCCGGCTTGGCATGGCGGGGATTGCTGGGTTTCCTGCTGGCCGCTCCGTCCGTCCGGGCGGCGGATCCCTTCCGTCGTGACATCGAACCGCTCTTTTCGTCCCGCTGTTACTCGTGCCATGGGGAGCGGCGGCAGGAATCCGGACTTCGACTCGACCATCGCGACGCCGCGCTCAAGGGCGGTGACCACGGTTTGCTGCTGGTTCCCGGACGCAGCGCAGACTCCCTGATCGTCCGTGTCCTGACCGGGCAGCATCCCGACCTCGCGCGCATGCCGCGGAAGGGTGAGCCCCTTACGGACAGCGAAGTCAGCCGGGTTCGGGAATGGATTGACGCCGGGGCCGAATGGCCGGCTGCGCTGGCGGCCGCAAAGCCGAAAGCCCACTGGGCCTTCCAGCCGCCCGTGCGCCCGGAAGTGCCGGTTGGTGAAGAGCATCCCATCGACGCCCTGGTCGGTGCGCGGCTCAAGGCGGAGGGCCTTTCCTTCTCCCCCGAAGCCGACCGCATCACGCTGCTCCGGCGGCTGCATTTCGACCTCGTCGGTCTGCCGCCGTCGACGGAGGAGGTGGATCGGTTCCTCGCGGAGAGAACTCCCTTGGCCTATCGCAATGCGGTGGAGCGCCTCCTGGCGTCGCCCCACTACGGTGAGCGCTGGGGACGTCACTGGCTCGATGCTGCGCGGTATTCGGACAGTGACGGATTCGAGAAGGACAAGCCGCGATTCGTCTGGTTCTACCGCGACTGGGTGGTCAACGCGCTCAACCGCGATCTGCCTTACGATCGGTTCGTCGTCGAACAACTGGCGGGGGACCTGCTGAAGGACGCCGGGCAGGACCAGCGCGTGGCCACGGGCTACCTGCGCAACGCCATGCTCAACGAAGAGGGCGGAGTGGACCCGGAGCAATTCCGCATGGAGGCGATGTTCGACCGCATGGACGCCATCGGGAAGGGGGTTCTCGGCCTGACCATCCAGTGCGCGCAGTGTCACAACCACAAGTTCGACCCGATATCGCAGGAAGAGTACTACCGCATGTTCGCCTTCCTGAATAACGACCACGAGGCGATGGCGGTGGTCTACACCCCTGAACAGTTGCAGCGCATCGCCGAACTGCGCCGTGGCATGGTGAGGATCGAAGACGACGTGAAGCATCTCACCCCCGACTGGGAGGAACGTCTGGCGGCGTGGGAGCGCCGGATGACGGCGGATCCGATCGCGTGGCGCGTGATTCCCGCGGTCAACGCCGGCGACAACGGCGAGCGCTTCTACTACTACAGCGACGGTTCCATCCGCGCAGCGAGCTATGCCCCGACGCAATGGACCGCGCAGTTTCGCGGCACGAACGCTCCCGGCGTCATCGGTGCGTTCCGCGTCGAGCAGCTCACCGATCCGAATCTTCCCTGCAACGGCCCGGGCCGTTCGATCCACGGCATGGCGGCCTTGAGTGAGTTCAAGGTGACCGCCATCGATCTCGCGGAACCGACCAACCGGGTGTCGATCAAGTTCGTGCGTGCGACGGCGGACTTCGAGAACGCGGAGAAGGTCCTCGAGGCGGAGTTCGACAACCGGTCGGGCAAGAAGCGCACCTATGGCCCGGTGGCGCATGCCATCGACGGAAATCCCGACACGGCGTGGGGCATCGACGCTGGGCCGGGACGGCGCAATCAGCCGCGTCAGGCGGTCTTCGTGGCGGACCGGGAATACGACTTTCCGAAGGGCGCCGTGCTCGAGTTCGGTCTCATGCAGAATCACGGGGGCTGGAACTCCGATGACAACCAGAACCACAACCTCGGTCGGTTCCGCCTCAGCGTGGCGGCGACGACGAATGCGGTGGCCGATCCTGTGCCGGCCGCAGCGCGGCTGGCCCTGAACACTCCGGTCGCGCAGCGCACCGAGGTGCAGCGGGCGGCGACCTTCACGGCCTGGTGGTCGCAGGATCCGGCCTTCGGACCGGCGCAGTCGGAGTGGAAGGCGCTGTGGGCGCAGTGGCCCCAAGGCACGCCGACCCTGACCCTCGAGGCACGTCGCGGCCTCGCCGCGGGTGACGAGCCGCGCGCAACCCAGATGCTGCGCCGCGGTGATTGGCTGAAGCCGGGGGCCGAGGTGACCGCTGCGACGCCCTCGTTTCTGCATCCGCCGTCCCCGACCATGGCGCCCGACCGGCTGGGCTTCGCGGAGTGGCTGGTCGACCGCCGGTCTCCGACCACGGCGCGCGCGCTGGTGAACCGCGTCTGGCAGCAGTACTTCGGGACCGGACTCGTTGAGACGAGCGAAGACTTGGGCACCCAGGCACCGCCTCCGTCGCATCCGGAATTGCTCGACTGGATGGCGGTCGAGTTCATGGAGGCCAGCACCCGGCAGCCGGGCGAGCCGGAACCGCAGCCGTGGAGCCTCAAACACCTTCACCGGCTGATCGTCACGAGCCGCACCTACCGGCAATCCTCACGAGTGAGCGAAGCGCTGCTGGCGCGCGATCCCTACAACCGCTTGCTCGCACGCGGTCCGCGGCATCGCGTCGAAGGCGAAGCCGTCCGCGACATGGTGCTTGCCGCCAGCGGGCTCTTGAACGACCAGGTGGGCGGTCCGCCGGTCTATCCGCCCGCCCCCGCTTTCCTGTTCCAGCCGCCCTCGAGCTACGGTCCGAAGGTCTGGCAGGAGTCGACCGGCGACGACCGCTATCGCCGCGCGCTCTACACCTTCCGTTACCGGAGCGTGCCTTACCCCGTGCTGCAGAATTTCGACACGCCGAACGGCGATTTCGCCTGTGTCAAGCGACCGCGCTCGAACACGCCGCTGCAGGCGCTGACCTCATTGAATGAAGTGCTGTTCATGGAGGCGGCCCAGGCGCTCGCGCGGCGCATGCTCGAATCGGACGCGCGGACCGATGCCGAGCGGGTCGAGGTTGGATTCCGGCGGGTGCTGAGCCGCAAGCCGACCGCGACCGAGCGCAGGACGCTGCTGGCCATGTTGGAGCGCCAGTCGCGCCGCGTGGCGGAAGGCTGGGTGAACGCCCAGGAACTGGCCACCGGCAAAGCCGCGCCCCCGAAGGACCTTCCCGCCGGCGCGACGCCCGCGCAGTTGGCGGTCTACACCGCCCTGTCGCGTGTGCTGTTGAATCTCGACGAAGCCATCACGAAGGAGTGACCCCGCCATGAATTGCCAGTCTCATCGATATCTCGGGCAGGACCCGCGGGCCGTGACGCGCCGGTGGTTCTTCCACCAGTGCGGCCTCGGCCTCGGCTCCGTGGCGTTGGGCCAGTTGCTGCAGCAGTCCGGCTTCGCCGCCGCAGCGCCGGCGGACCCAATGGCGCCACGGCGTCCGCCGTTGCCGGCCCGCGCCAAGCGCGTCATCTACTTGTTTATGGCCGGGGCACCGAGCCACCTCGAAATGTTCGATCACAAGCCGCAATTGGCGAAGTTTGATGGGACACTGCCGCCGGCGGAGTTGTTGAAAGGCTACCGTGCGGCGTTCATCAACCCGCAGAACAAGCTGCTGGGGCCGAAGTTCAAGTTTGCCCGTCACGGACGCTGCGGCGGCGAGTTGTCGGAACTGCTGCCGCACATGGCGGAAGTGGTGGACGACATCGCCATCGTGCGCGGCATGGCGACCGATGCCTTCAATCACGCGCCCGGCCAGATCCAGATGAGCACCGGCTCACAGATCTTCGGGCGTCCGAGCTTCGGCGCCTGGACCCTATACGGCCTGGGCAGCGAATCGCAGGAGTTGCCGGGGTTCGTGGTATTCAGCACCGGTTCCAAGGGCCCCAGCGGCGGCGCTTCCAATTGGGGCTCGGGATTCCTTCCCACCGTGCATTCCGGGGTCCAGTTCCGCAGCAGTGGCGACCCGGTGTTGTATCTGTCGAATCCGGCCGGCGTGGATTCCGAATTGCAGCGCGACACCATCGAGACGGTGAACGCCCTGAACCGCCTGCGTCTCGACACCGTGGGGGATCCGGAGATCGCGACGCGCGTGAGTTCGTTCGAGATGGCCTACCGCATGCAGACCCGCGCGCCCGAGGCCATGGACCTCGCGCGCGAATCGAAGGCGACGCTCGAGATGTACGGCGCGGAGCCGGGCAAATCGTCGTTCGCGAATTGCTGTCTGCTCGCGCGGCGACTGGTCGAACGCGGGGTGCGGTTCGTGGAGATTTTCC
>CAZYJB010000302.1:0-5753 GCA_964647675.1 uncultured Verrucomicrobiota bacterium
GGGCACCGGCCCGCGCCACCTTGTCTATCACCCCAAGTTGCCGAGGGTCTATTTCTCGAACGAGCAAGGCATCGGCCTCTCCACCTACGAGCGGCGCCCCGACGGTCAGCTCGTTCTGAAGCAGGACATTGCGATCCTGCCGGAGGGAATGTCGAAGGAGGGCCTTAGTGCTTCCGACCTGGAGATCACGCCGGACGGCAAGTTCATCTTCGCCGGATTGCGCGGCCACAGGCAGGATTTTGATCGCATCGCCCGCTACCGGGTGAAAGACGATGGCCAGGCCGAGTTTCTCGGCCTGACTCCAGCGGACAAGATTCCGTGGGGGCTGGCGCTGTCGCCAGACGGCAAGTATCTTCTCGTGTCCGCCACCACTGGCGCGACCCTCACAGCCTTCCGAATCACCAACGACGGCAAATTGGAAAAGGCAGCGAGCCTCGCGTGGGACGCAGAAATTTCCGACCTCCTCACGCGCTGATTTTCTTCCCTGCTAATCCTTGGCTCTAAGGCTGAAGAAGGCACTCCTCACCTTGCCCATCAAAGCAGCGCCGGGGACGAAGCCGACGCGACTGAAGGGCGAGGTGGAGGTGCCGGCCTCCAGCCCTTCGAACCTGATCCAGGCGTGGTGCTCGGCGGCGCTTCGGCTTCGTTCATCGGTTACCTGCCCTCGAGCAACGACCTCGATAATGGCCGCGGCATGGTGAAACTGCGCGATGCCCTCTTCGCCGTTTCCGGTATGGGCGGCGTGGTTCAGTTCGTGCAATGGAACGACAAGGAGAACCGCTTCGATGTCGGGTCAAGCTCGGCCCGGGAGGGTCCCCTGGAGGCCGGAAGCCGTTCGATGAGTGGATCGCTGCCGAGGGTGTGCCCGCGGGGCAGGGGGGGCCGTTGGACGATCCGGACGGCGATGGTTTCGGGAATGGTGCGGAATTCGTCTTGGGGACTCGCGCAGGATCCGCTGCGGCACGACCGGCGATCGCGGCCGGGTTGCAGATCGCGGCCGGTCAGACCTATCCGTCCGTGGCGCTGACACGCCGGCGTGCGTTGGAAGGCATCACGCTGCGCGTTGAGGCCGCTGCCGACACGGGCTTCACCACGACCTTGTCCGTGGTCGAGGGGGCACCTTCGGATGCGGGAGGCGGCCTCGAGCGCGTGACCTATCGAACCAGCACGCCCACGAGTCCCGCCGGCGCGTGGTTCTTTCGCATCCGCGTAAGCGCCCCGTGACCCGTCGCCGGGCCGTCCAACTGGCCTTCAGCAGGCGTGCATCGGCCCACGCAATTCGGTTCACTCGTGGCGCAACGCCTCTTACTCACGCCCATGCTGACCCTTGAACGCATCGCGCTCCCGGACTTCGGTGCGCCGGACGAGATCCCGGTCATCCCAGCCGCGGTCTATCGGGCACGGCTGCGCCAGGTGCGTGAACGAATGCGCGCTGCGAAGCTCGACGCCGTCCTCGTCTATGCCGACCGCGAGCACAGTGCGAACCTCTCGTACTGCACCGGGTTCGATCCGCGCTTCGAGGAGGCCCTCTTCATTCTCACGCGCGAAGGACAGGCGTCCCTTTGCGTGGGGAACGAATGCCGGGGCATCGTGTCCGAACTGGCCGTGCCCGCGGAGATCCTGCTGTGCCAGGAATTCAGCCTCATGGGTCAGGACCGCTCGCTCTCCGGGGACCTGGCGCCGCTGCTGGCCCGCGCCGGACTTCGACGCGGGATGCGCTGCGGCATCGCCGGCTGGAAAACGCTGATGGCGGGGCGCCTCGAGGTTCCGGCTTACCTGGTGGACCTCGTTGCCGAACGCTGCGGCGCGCGCCCGGTGAATGCCAACGACCTGTTCATGCATCCCGCGCACGGGCTGCGGATCCGCAATGAACCGGAGCAGATCGCGGCTTTCGAGTACGCCGCAACGCGGACCTCGAGCTCCGTCCTCCACGTGTTGCGCGCGCTCGAACCGGGCAAACGTTGCTTTGAACTGGCCACGCATTTCGATGGGGGCGGGCTGCCGGATTCCTGCCATCCGATGCTCGCGTGCGGACCCCGCATCCCCAATGGCATGGCGTCGCCGGGCAACACGAAGGTCCGCAAGGGAGACTTCCTCACCTGCGCCTTCGGGGTGTGGGGAGCACTTACCTGCCGCGCGGGCTGGCTGCAGGACACCCCGGAGAAGCTGTTTGGCACCGCGGGTCGTACCGTGCTGCCGCTGATCGCGAACTATCTCGCGGTGGTGCGCGCGTGGTACGCCAACGTGGGCGTGGGCGTTCCGGCGGGCGAGGTCTGGGCCGCGGCGGAGGCGCGACGGGATGCGTCGCTCTATCGCTTCTGTGTGAACCCCGGGCATTACCTGCACCTCGACGAATGGGTCAGCTCGCCGTTCACGAGGGATTCGTCGATTCCGCTACCGTCCGGCAGTGCGATCCAGGCGGACATCATCCCCGTCCCGCACTACGGCGCGGCGTGTGTGAACATGGAGGATGGCCTCGTGCTGGCCGATGCGCGTCTGCGCGCGGAGCTGCTACGTCGCTATCCCGCGATGTACCGGCGGTGTCAGGCGCGGCGAAAGTTCATGATCGCGCAACTTGGATATCAGTTGGGCGAAGACCTCCTGCCGCTGGGCAATCTGCCGGGTGCGTACTTCCCGTGCCTGCTCGACACCGCCTGGGTCTGCCGGCATTCGGACTGAATGGAACGATGCTACGGGAAAGGTGGGGCGCCACGTCCCTGTGGCGCCGCGGGCGGGGCGAAGGAAGTGTCAGCGTGTCCGCTCGAACAGCCACCGCCAGCAGCCCGCTGAGTTCGCGGCCATGAAGTATAATGCGGAGCGCAGTGGAGGGAGGAACAGCGCGCATTGCAGCCAGCCAGCCCAACGCAGGCGGCGCGCAAAAATGTAGTCGCAGCTCCTGGAAAACCCCCGCTGCGCGTCCGCCCACGCCAGTTCGCCGCGGCTGAACATCATGAGCGGAGTGACGGCCAGTTCGGCAGACTCCAACGCCATCGACATGCCGTTGCCGGTCATGGGCGGAATCATCGTGAGGGCATCGCCCACACACCACTGGGCACGCTCGGTCGCCAATTGTGGACGCAGGCCCAGCCCAGCGACCGAGCAGAATGAATCGTCGTCGAACTGCGCGCCCGCCATTCGTGAATGCAATGCGGAGCCCACGGGGCCTCCGAGCCATTCGTGCCAGCGCTGCGCCAGATCCGGAACCGGAGCCGCGCTGCGAAACAGACCGCAAATGTTCACCTCGCCGCCCGGTAGCCGGCACAAGCCCACGTAGCCCGCTGACAATACGTGTATCTCGAGATCGGCATCCAGCGCGACGCCGCGCGCGTGCACTTTCAAACCGAACAGACGCAAGGCGTGCGACACCGGTTCCACGCGCCGGCCCGCGGCGCGTACCGTTCCGACGCCATAGTCTCCCGTCCATCGCGCCCCAGCGCGCAACTCGCCGCCCAGTCGTCGAAATTCGAGGGCCAGCGCTTCATCCAGGAAAAACCGCGACACACAGAGCGCGGCCTTCGGAAGGGGACGCGCAGCGATCATTGTCCGGCCGTCGAAGAATGCCGCGCTGACCGCGGAACACGCCGCGGCAGCCAACGGGCCCTCCGGCAATCCCAGCCTCTCCAGCGAAGCCTGGCCACGCCCGCTGATGAACTCGCCGCAAACGCGGTGGCGCGGATAGCTTCCCGCCTCCCACACAGTGACCGGCACGCCGCGCTGACGCAGCCCGATGCCAAGGGTCAAGCCAGCGAGTCCGCCGCCGACGATGGTGACGCGTTCAGACATGCCGTCGCGCGAAGAAGCAGTGGCTGAACATTCCGACGGAGTGTTCGCTCAGCGCCCAATCCCCTGCCTTCGGCCAGAGCGCCGAGAGTTCATGGCCGGCGAAACCGGCGCGCACACTGGCCACGGCGTCATGACGGGTCACGACATTGCAGCCCAGGAGGAAAAGGGAGCGGGCGGCCGTGAGCGCGAGAGGCGAACGACGAGGCTCGCAGGCGAGCAACAGGTTGGTTCTCGCGGCTGCGAGGCGCAGCAGGGTGGCCAGTGGCTCATCCCGGGAGTGGTGCAGGAAGAGATTCGCGAGCATCACGTCGGCGATCGGACCCGGTGACTTCAGCCAGTCGAACACATCGCACTCCACGCATTCCACTCGCCAGCGGAGGGCGGCGAAGGCGCGGCGAGTTGCGGACGAGACCAGACGCTGCCTGTCGAGCAGCGTGACCTGCACCGGCATACCCGGGACGCACCAGGCACGCGCCAGTCGCAAGAGCAACGTCCCGTCACCCGCGCCCAGGTCGACCAGTCGCAGTTGTCGTGCGTGGGATGGCGTCGCCTTGTGTTGCCGGCGAAACGCGCGCCACAGAACTCCCGCGTGATCCATGAGAGAATTCAGCCTTCGCAGGTCGGCACGCGAGCGGATGGCGTGAGGATCACCCGGCGGCAGCGTGTCGAGGATTTCGGGTTCAACTACGCGGCGCATGGCTCAATCCACTCTCAACAGGGCACCGTGACAACTGAAGCCCGCGCCGAAGGACGACATCCACCACCAGCCCCCTGGCGCATTCTCGGCGAGCGAGCGCTCCAACACAAAGAGCACGAAGGGACTGCTGACATTGCCGAACTCCCGCAGCACGAGCGCGCTTCGCTGCAGGTCCACTGCGTCCAGACCGAGGGACCCTTTCAACGCGGTCAGCACCTCCCGGCCTCCGGCATGAAGAATCCAGCCTGAGACCTCGGCGCGCTGCAGTGGATGCTGCTCCATCATGCGGGTGAAGAGGCGTTCCACATGCTTCGCGGCGAGCGCCGGAACTTCGCGCGTGAGGATGTTGCGCAACATCCCGGCGCGTTGCTCGAACCGGAGTGCCTCGCGATCCCCCGGGCTGAGAAACGTACCCGCCGCCTTCCACTCCACGCGACGCGCGTGCGCAGCCGGTTGGGCCGACCACAGGGCCACCGCCGCGCCATCGCCGAAAAGGCACGCACTGATGAGCACACCGGCATCGTCGTCGAGGTGGAAGGCCGCACTGCAGACTTCCACGCAGACAGATAGCACGTGTTGCGCCCGACCGGAGGCGACCAGCGCTTCCGCGGAACGGCAGTTCGGCAGTGCCGCGCCACAACCCTGTCCGACCAGATCCAATGCCTGCACATCGTCGCGCAAACCCAGCCGTTCGCTCACATAGCTGGTGAGTCCAGGACACAGGCTGCCGGTGCAGGTGCTGATAAGAATGGCATCGACTTCTCCCGGCGGCAGTCGCGCCTGGGCAAGCGCGCGTTCGGCGGCTTGCGTGGCGAGCGCGGGAGCGTGTTTGGCAAACCGTGCGTGCAGCGTGTCGGGAGTGAGGACAAAGGCTTCCGCCAACTTGCTGACCGCGAGGCGGCGGGTGGCGATGCCGTTCTCGCCTGCCAACACCTTGCGCAGCAGGGCATGGGAGCGCGGGCTCAGTTGGGAGTACTGCGGAGCCTGCTGCAACGCGCTCCAGCACTGAGCCTGCGTGTAGCAGTTCTGCGGAACCGCCGTGCCGATCCCGGTCAGATACATGACCAAGTGAGAGGGGTGGAAGGAGTGCCTGTTCCCAACCCTCGGTTACTGCTTCCCATATCGGGGAGCACTGGGACGACGAAGCGAGGCCGGTCCTGACGTCCAGCTGGAGAGCAGGTCGGCCTCATCTCAGGTGCAAGGATAGGACCCGAACGGGGGCACGGTGTATGGGGTGATTACCCCAAGTGCGTCCGGTTGCCGCGGATCGGAT
>CAZYJB010000303.1:0-5752 GCA_964647675.1 uncultured Verrucomicrobiota bacterium
GGAGTTCAGACGTGTGCTCGGTTGGTTCCCTGATCCTGGGGGCCGGCACCGTCCTGCTCGCGCGCGGGCTGCGCGAACGCCTGCACTACTCGCTGCGCACCCTGACCAACATCATCGCAGCCATGCGGGACGGCGACTTCACCATCCGCCCGCACGCGCCGGTGACCAGCGATCCTCTGGGTGCGCTCGCCGCCGAGATCAACAGCCTGGGCGATGCCCTGCGCGAACAACGCCTCGGCGCGCTCGAAGCCTCTGCCCTGCTCACCACGGCCATCGAGGAGATGGACGCCGCGATCTTCACCTTCGACGACCGCCAGCGCCTGCGTCTCGCCAATCGCGGCGCCGAACAACTGCTCGCCCGGCCGGTCGAGCAGCTCCTGGGCCGGACCGCGCAGGAACTGGGCCTCCTCTCCTGCCTCGAGGGCGAGTCAGCCCGCGTGGTATCCATGACCTTCCCCGGCGCCCTCGGCCGCTTCGGAGTGCGTCGCTCGGGTTTTCGCCAGGACGGTCGCCCCCACCAACTCCTTGTCATGACCGACCTCAGCCGCGCCCTGCGTGACGAGGAACGCCAGGCCTGGCAACGACTGGTCCGCGTGCTCGGACACGAACTCAACAACTCACTCGCGCCGATCAAGTCCGTGGCCGCCAGCCTCGAAATGCTCTGTCGCAAAGACCCGCGTCCGCCGGATTGGCAGGACGACGTGCGGGACGGGCTCGCGCTCATTTCGGCCCGCGCCGAGTCCCTGACCCGTTTCATGCAGGCCTACTCCCAACTCGCCCGCCTGCCCGCCCCGAGAAAATCCACCGTCCACGTGCCCGCGTGGATCCAGCGTGTCGCCGGACTCGAAACCCGCCTGCCCGTCCTCGTCCGGCCCGGACCCGATGTCACCCTCCATGCCGACCAGGATCAACTCGAGCAACTCCTGATCAATCTCGTCCGCAATGCCGCGGATGCCGTGCTGGAGAGCTCGTCCGCACCCGCCGTCGCAGAGCCCGGCGCGAACGGCCCCGCCGGGTCCGACCTCGTGGAACTGGGATGGAAATCCCTGGGTACTGAGCTCGAGATCCGCATCGAGGATCGCGGTCCGGGGATTGCCAATCCTGCCAACCTCTTCGTGCCGTTCTTCACCACCAAGCCCAAGGGCTCGGGCATCGGCCTCTCCCTCTGTCGGCAGATCGCCGAAGCCCATGGGGGAAGACTCACGCTCGAGAATCGCGGCGACGCCGTCGGTTGCATCGCACGGCTTGTCCTGCCGCTCGAAGCCAGCTGAGGCGCCTCGGAGCGACGCTCCCACCCACCGGCCGGGCGACCATGGCAGCCCGCGTCTTCCCGACCTCCCGGATCCCGGCTCCCGATTTCGAGACGATTGTTCTCGATCCCGGGATCTCTTCACCCGACTCCCCTCGCGGTCCCCGCTCGATGTTCGCCGACGCCCGGGCTCCCGCTTTCGAGGCAGCGAGTCCCAAGTCCGGACAGCGCATCCGTTGATTCCGGTGATATTCGCGGCGATCGGTGCGAATTCGCGCGGCAGCGGCCCCTGACGGCGCTGGCACGGCCCGTGCGTACCGGTTGGAAACGCGCCTCGGCGCCCAACCCCCTTCCCCAGAGACACTGCCATGCCCGTCCTCTCCAAGTTTTACGGGATCATCATTCGGATGGCCTTCAGCCGCACCTTTGGCGCGCATTTCCACGCGACCTACGAGGACTCCGAGATCGTCGTGGGACTCAATCCCCTGCGCATCATCCAGGGCGACGCACCGGACCGCGTGCGTGACCTGGTGCTCGAGTGGGCGCACGCGCACTACACCGATTTGATGGTGGCCTGGAACCGCTGTGCCGCCGCGAGTCCGGCGCAACCGATCGCGCCGCTCCGCTGAGGCCCCAGCCGATTCCGCCATGAGCGCCTTGCTGACTCAAACCCACGCCAGTCACGATCGCCCCAGATCCATGGACATTCCCCGCCCTGATCGCGCCCGGGCCCTGCGCCGCCGCCGCTGGTGGACCGCCACCCTCCTCGTGGTGGGGCTCGCGGCGATCACGTTCGTGGTGCTGCGCATCGAGCCCGCCGCACCGCTGGTGGAGATTCCGGTGTGGACTGACACGGTGAAGCGCGGCGAACTCCTGCGCCAAGTGCGCGGTCCGGGATCGCTCGTGCCGGAGCAGATCCAGTATGTGCAGGCCGAAACCGAGGGGCGCGTTGAGCGCATCCTCGTTCAACCGGGTACCGAGGTGATCCCGGAGACCATCCTGCTCGAACTGAGCAATCCCGAACTCAAGCAGGCGGCCTTCGACGCGGAATGGGCCGTGAAGGGCGCCGAGGCGCAGTTGCTGCGGCTGCGCGCCACGCTTGAAGGTGACCGACTCTCCCAGGTTGCCGCCCTCGCCTCCTTCAAGGCCGACTACTCCCAGGCCAAGCTCGAGGCTGAAGCCGACGAGACGCTGGCGCGCGACGGCCTCGTCCCCGAGATCACGCGCCGCAAATCGCGCTCCCGGGCCGACGAACTGAAAGCACGCGTGGAGATCGAGGAACGCCGACTCGATTTCGCCGCCAACAGCGCGAGCGCCCAGCTCGCCGTCCAGCAGGCCGAGGTCGAGATGCTCAAGGCCTCGCTCGAACTCAAGAAACGCCAGGTCGCCAGCCTGCAGGTGCCGGCCGGAATCGCGGGCGTCCTGCAGCAGACCGGGGACCGCGAGCCGTTGCAGGTTGGGCAACGCGTCAGCCCGTCCGCCACGCTCGCCAAGGTCGTGGTGCCCACCCAGCTTCGCGCCGACATCCGCATCGCAGAAACGCAGGCCCGGGATATCTTGCGCGGGCAGCCCGCCCTGATCGACACGCGGAATGGCTTCGTCCCCGGCTTCGTTCAACGCATCGATCCCGCGGTCCAGAACGGCACGGTCCTCGTGGAAGTGAAGCTGAAGGGAGATCTGCCGCGCGGTTCGCGCCCCGATCTCAGCGTCGAGGGAACCATCGAACTCGAACGCCTCACCAATGTTCTGCACGTGGGCAAACCGACCCAGGGCCAGGAGGAGGGCACCGCCGGACTGTTCAAGGTCATCAACGGTGGGCGCGAGGCGATCCGGGTGCCGGTCAAATTCGGCCGCAGCTCGGTGAGCAGCATCGAGGTCCGCGAAGGCCTCGAACCCGGCGATGTCGTGGTGCTCTCCGACATGAGCCAGTGGGACAGTCACGCCAAGGTCCGCCTGCGTTGATCGCGAATCCACCCATCCCAGACCCTCGACCGATCTTAGCCCCTCTCGAACCCTCCCATGAGTTCCACACCTCTCATCCACCTCGAAGGCATCACCAAGGTCTTTCTCACCGACGAGATCGAGACCCATGCCCTTTCCGGCATCCACCTCTCCATCGCGCAGGGCGAATACGTCTCCATCGCCGGGCCCTCCGGCTGCGGGAAATCCACGCTGCTCTCGATTCTCGGTCTGCTCGACACCCCCTCCGAAGGCACCTACACCCTCAACGAGCAGGCGGTGGCCAACCTCGACTTCGCCCAACGCGCACGCATCCGTAACCGTGAGATCGGTTTCATTTTCCAAAGCTTCAACCTGATCGGCGATCTCACGGTGTACGAGAATGTGGAACTCCCCCTGACCTACCGCGGCCTGTCCGCGTCCGCGCGCAAGACCGCCGCGCACGCCGCGCTCGAGAAGGTCGGGATGTCCCATCGCATCAATCATTATCCGTCCCAGCTCTCCGGCGGCCAGCAGCAGCGCGTGGCAGTGGCGCGCGCCCTGGTCGGCAAGCCGTCGATCCTGCTCGCCGACGAGCCGACGGGTAACCTCGACTCGAAGAATGGCGACGCGGTCATGGACCTGCTGCGCGATCTGCACCGCGAAGGCGCCACGATCTGCATGGTCACGCACGACTCGCGCTTCGCACGCCATGCCGACCGCACGATCCACCTGTTCGACGGACGCGTGGTGAGCGAGCAGGAGGCCGCCGCCGCCACC
The DNA here is from genome assembly GCA_964647675.1 of uncultured Verrucomicrobiota bacterium. GTDB lineage: Bacteria > Verrucomicrobiota > Verrucomicrobiia > Limisphaerales > CAIMTB01 > CAIMTB01. Next base: position 3,968 of record CAZYJB010000303.1, read on the forward strand.
TCCTGAATCATCCTTCCCGTCCCGTCCACCCACGCACGCCGCACCACCGCCCCATGATCCGTCTCCGACAGCTCGAGAAATCCTACCAGTCGCGCGCCGGCGAAACGTTCGTCCTCCGGCAGATCAACCTCGACATCGCGGAGGGCGATTTCATCACGGTGATGGGACCTTCCGGCGCTGGGAAATCGTCGCTGCTTTCCATCCTCGGCCTCTATGACGCGGCGTGGTCCGGCGAATACTGGCTGCGCGAACAGCCGATCCACACGCTGCCCGCCAAGGCTCGCGCCGCCGTCAACAAGAAGGAGGTCGGCTTCGTCTTCCAGCAGTTCCATCTGCTCGACGACCTGACGGTGGCCGAGAACCTCGATTTGCCCTTGAGCTACCGCGACCTCCGCAAATCGGAACGCGAGGCGGTGGTGGCCGACACGCTCGATCGCTTCGGTATCGTCGGCAAAAAGGATCTCTTCCCGTCCCAGCTCAGCGGCGGTCAGCAGCAGCTGGTTGCTGTGGCGCGCGCCATCGTCGCCAAACCCGCCCTGCTGCTGGCCGACGAACCCACCGGCAATCTGCACACCGACCAGGGGCGGGAGATCATGGAGTTGTTCAAACGTCTCAACGCGGCCGGAACCACGATTGTTCAGGTCACCCATAACAAGGACTGGGCCGCGTACGGCAACCGGCTCCTCAAGCTGCGCGATGGCTGGGTGGAGGCCTGACCCCAGGCAACGGAATCCCCCGCTGGCACGGGTGTCCCACCCGGATCGGGCACTCGCCGGCTTCCATTCGGCAGCCCCCGGTCTTTTCGCTTTTCAAGCTGGAAGCGCTTCCCAACGCTGCGGCCATGAACCCCGCCCCGGCCGGCTACCACTCGCTCCAGCCGTACCTCATCGTCCGTGATGCGGCGAAGGCGATTGATTTCTACCGCGAGCTGTTCGGCGCGACCGAGGTCACGCGCCTGTCCTACCCCGGCGGCGCGAAACTGATGCACGCCGAGGTGCGCATCGGCGACTCCATCCTCATGCTCAGCGACGAAGCCCCGGAGTGGAGTATCTACTCGCCGATCAAGTACGGCGGCTCCTCGGTGTCCCTGATGCTTTACGTGGCGGAGGTGGACGAGCTCTACGCCAAGGCCCTCGCCTCGGGTTGTCAGACCATCTTTCCACCCGCCGACATGTTCTGGGGCGATCGCTTCTGCAAGTTCATCGATCCCTTCGGCCATGTCTGGGGCGTCGCCACCCACGTGCGCGATGTCACGGCCGAGGAAATGGCCGCCGCGGCCGCGGCCAAGGAGTTCCCGTATTCCTAGGCTCGCCGCCCGCCTTCGGGAGGCGCGTCGCCGCGGCGAATGGAGCGACGCAGGCGAAGGGCATTCCCCACCACCACCAGGTCGGACAGGCCCATGGCCGCCGCACAGAGGATCGGATTGAAGAACCCCAGCATCGCCAGCGGCACGGCGAGTGCGTTGTAGAAAAACGCCCAAAACAGATTCTGCCGGATCACCCGCAGCGTCCTTCGCGCAATCGCGATCGCCTCCGTCAGGCCGGTGAGACCGGGCCGCAGCAACACCACGTCCGCGCTCGCCCGGGCGAGGTCCGTCCCCGACGCCACGGCAATGCCCAGATCCGCCTGGGCCAGGGCCGGACCGTCGTTCAGCCCATCCCCGACGAAGGCCACTCGCCGACCTTCGCGTTGCAGGCGTGACAGCGTTTCGGCCTTCGCTTCCGGCCGCACGCCGGCGAAGATCCACGGTCCCTCGATGCCCGCGTTGGCGGCCACTTGTCGTAC
>CAZYJB010000304.1:0-5749 GCA_964647675.1 uncultured Verrucomicrobiota bacterium
GCGCGTGTGCTGCCGTCGAGGGAGTAGCCGACCTTGAAATCGGTTTCGCGCGACCATTTCACGTAGTTCGCCACAAACAGGTCGAGGTCACCGTCCCGGTCGTAGTCGAGGAACGCGGCGGCGGTGCTCCAGGCATTGGCGTCCCCCGCGACCCCGGCGGTCGGGGTCACGTCCTGAAATTTGCCGCCCCCGAGATTGCGGAGCAGGCGGTTGGGGCCAACCGCGGTCAGATAGAGGTCGACCCGGCCATCGTTGTCGAAATCGCCGCAGGCCACGCCCATGCCCTGAAAGGATTGATCCAGCCCGGAGCCCGCGGTGGCCTCGCTGAACTGGCCGCGGCCATCGTTGAGGTAGAGCGCAGAAGTCGGAGCCGGGGAAGGCGGTGATTTGGCCCACGGCCATGCGGCGCCGTTGACGAGCAGGAGGTCAGGATCGCCATCGCTGTCGGCGTCGAAGAATGCGGCGCCGCCCCCCATGGTTTCGGGCAGGAGTTTTTCACCTTCCGCGCCGTTGAAACGGGAGAACCTCAGGCCGGCGGAGGCGGTGACATCGGTGAAAGCGACCTTGGGCGGTTGGGCGACGGCGGAGGCGGCGACGACCGGGGCGGCCAGGGGCGTGACCCGGGCTTCCGGCGCGGGCCGGGCGCGGTTGGCCCAGAGGTAGGCACCGCCTCCGATCACGACCCCGGCGGCGAGGATCAAGAGGGAGATCCGCGTGGCGCGCCCGATGACGGCATCGTCCTGGTGGACCAGTTCGTCGGGATCCTGGTCGGGCTGGGGCGAAGGGGGGACGGAGGGGTTGGAATTCATGTTCGCCGGGATAAGCGCGGGGAGAAGAGATAGAAATTGCGGCCAGCGCAAGTTTTCCGTGGCGAACCGAACGGTCTGCGGCATCGTCGAGACATGCCGAGCATCCATGTGCGACCGCCGGGCTGGATTCCGGAGCGTGACGTGACGGCCGAGGCGGTGTTTTGGAACCGACGACGAGTGGTTCGTTCGCTGGGTCTGGCGGGATTGGCGGGGGCGTTCGGGGGTGGTTCGCGAGTCATCGCTGCCGCGGCCGATGCCGCGGCATCCCCCTATGGGAAGGGGTATCCCCATCCGCGGGCGGCGGGATTCAATCCGGGCTGGCCGCTGACCGACGAGAAGGCGGCCGCGACCTACAACAATTTCTACGAGTTCACGCTGCGCAAGGACGTGCATCGGCACGTGGGACGGTTCGAGACGGCGCCCTGGAAGCTCGAGGTCGGCGGCCTGGTCGAAACACCGCTGACCCTCGACGTCGCCGAATGGATCGGCGGCATGCCGCTCGAGGAGCGGGTGTATCGGTTCCGTTGCGTCGAGGCGTGGGCCATGATCGTCCCGTGGACCGGGTTCCCGTTGGCGAAGCTGGTGGAGCGGGTGAAGCCGAAGGCCGAGGCGAAGTACGTGCGATTCATCTCGGCCGCCAAGCCGGAGCAGATGCCCGGCATCCAGGAGAATCCGGAGTATCCGTGGCCGTACTTTGAAGGGCTGCGACTCGACGAGGCGATGAACCCCCTGACGCTCATGGTGACGGGCGTCTACGGGAAGCCGCTGCAAAAGCAGTTCGGCGCGCCGCTTCGGCTGATCGTGCCGTGGAAGTATGGCTACAAGAGCGCGAAGAGCATCGTGAAGGTCGAGTTCGTCGCGAACCAGCCGAAGACCTTCTGGGAGACCTTGATTCCCAGGGAGTACCCCTTCGAGAGCAACGTGGATCCGGAAGTGCCGCATCCGCGCTGGTCGCAGGCGACCGAGCGCATGATCGACACGGGCGATCGCGTGAAGACGAAGAAGTACAACGGCTACGCCGAGCAGGTCGCCCGGTTGTACGCCCGGAGTTGAGGTGACGAGGCGACGCGGCGTTCCGCCTTCGCCGGCGGGACGGGTGCCGGCCGTCGTCGCGATCGAGGGAGCGAGGGAGCGAGGGAGCCTTGGAGGGTCGCCGTACACGCCGGTCGGGAGCGAGGGAAATGCCATGCCAGAACTGATCGTGACGGTCGCCGAGATGCGCGCGCGCGAAGAACGCACCTGGGCGGCCGGGGTGACCCGGGAATCGGTGATCCTGCGCGCCGGGGTGGCGGTGGCCGCAGTGGCCATGCGGTTGACGCGATCCAATGACCCGGTCCTCGTGCTCGCGGGCCGCGGCCACAACGGCAGCGACGCGCGGGTGGCCGACGAACATCTCGCAGACCGCGACAGCACGCTGCTGCAGTTTTCCGATCCACGATCGTTTGACGCGGCCGAAGCGTGGATCGAATCCTATCGCACCGATCCGCGGGCCCTGGTCATCGACGGCCTCATCGGCATCGGACTCGATCGTCCGCTCGAGGGAGAGTGGCTGCGGTTGGTGAAGACCCTGAACGCCTCCCGGATCCGGGTCGTCTCCGTGGACGTTCCGTCCGGGCTCCATGCAGATACCGGTGAGCCGATGGGCGACGCCGTGGAAGCGACGGTGACCGTGGCGTTGGGCGCGGTGAAGGGTGGGTTGCTGCGTCACCGCGCTGCGCGCCACGTGGGGCGCCTCGAACTAGCGCCCCAGATCGGGCTTGTCCCGTGGCAGGCGGCCGGGGCGCTCGCGTGGACGCTGCCGTCCGATTTCCGGCAGTTCCCGCCTCGTCGGGCGGACGATTCGCACAAGGGCTCTCACGGGCATGTCGCGCTGGTGGCGGGGAGTTTGGGCTACCATGGCGCCGGGGTTCTGGCGGCGAAAGGCGCGCTGCGGGCGCGGCCGGGGCTGGTGACCCTGTTCACGGACGAGCGCTGCTACCCGGCAGTGGCGACGACGTTGCAGGCCGCGATGGTGACGCCGTGGGCGGGCGCGCGGATCGACACGGGGAAATTCACGGCGATGGTCGTCGGTCCTGGACTGGCGGGCGAGGGGTTGTCACCCGCCGTGCGGGACGAGGTGCGCCGGCTCTGGCGCGAAGCGGAATGTCCGGTGGTGGCGGACGCCTCGGCTCTCGACTGGCTTCCGGACGATGTGTCGGAGCAGGCGGGGCCTCGGATCATGACGCCGCATCCCGGCGAAGCCGCGCGGCTGTTGGGGACGAGCGCGGCGGAGGTGCAGGCCGATCGTGTGCGTGCGGTGCGCCGGTTGGCGGGGTTTTGGGACCGACCGGGGACCATCGCCGTGCTGAAGGGGCGCCACACGATTCTCGGGCAGCGCGACGGATGCCTCCATGTGAACAGCACGGGCAATCCGGGGCTTGCCCAGGGGGGCACCGGGGATGTTCTGGCCGGCTATCTCGGCGGGTGGCTGGCACAACCGGCGCTGGCGCACGAACTTCTCACGGCCTTGCGCTACGGCGTCTGGCGGCACGGGGCGGTGGCGGATCGTCTGGAGTTCAGCGGCGCGCACTGGACCGCCGAAGATCTGGTGGAGGCGCTGGGACGGGCGGATGCCTGAGATCCGAGAATCGGCTTCATTTCAGTCGCGGCCTCCACCACCTTCCCCACGCGACATGGAATTGGACTCGAAGCAACTGGCGCAAGCGTGCCGGTCCCTGGCGGACGACAAGAAGGCCGAAAACATCGTGGTGCTGGATCTTCGCAAGCTCCCGGGCGTGACCGATTTCATGGTCATCTGCTCGGGGACCAGCGAGCCGCATCTGCGTGCCATCGAAGAGGAGATCTCCCACAAACTGGAGAAGGAACATCAGATCCTTCCGCGGGCAATCGACGGCACCCGGCACAGCGGCTGGGTCGTGCTCGACTACGTTGATGTCATTGTCCAGGTGATGAAGCCCGACGTGCGGGAGCGCTACGACCTCGAGGGCCTGTGGAACGACGCGCCGCGCCTCAGGGCCGCGCGCGCGAAATCCGCGAAGAAGGCCGTGCGCAAGAAGGCCACCGCCGCGCTGGCGGGAGAATCGTCGGAGGCGTGACGACGACGCCTCCTAGCGAGACTCGTTGTAGGACGCCAGGGCGTAGCGCGAGGATTCGAGGGAGGCGGCGCGCTGCATCACGAAGGTCGCAAGCTTCCCCTCCTCAGGAGGCGTCCCCACCCAATCACGGGGGGTGGCCTCGTACATGGCCTGCTGCCAGGTGGCGCGGGAAAGCCCGGGCGGCGGCTGGATCGAACCCTGGATGAGGAGGCCGTCCCGGTTGCGGCGCTGGGCTGCGCCGGCGATCTTGCGTCCGCCCCAGAGCACGTCGAACTGCTCGTAGCCCATGAAGCACTGGCCCGGCTGCGAACGGCGGCAGCAGGGCGCGAGTTCGGTCGGCACCCCGAGGCGGTGAAAGGCGTCGACCACCCATTGGTGCATCTTTCGGTAGCTCTCCGTGGCCTTCAGTTCGTACCAGCAGTGTCCCGGGGGCACCGTGAGACTGTAAGTCCAGTCTCGGTCATGGGGCACGATGCCGCCGCCGGTAGGACGCCGGATCAGCGGGCGCAGCAGTGTGGCCGCGGCCACCTCGGCATGGCGCTGAAAGTAGCCGAACGTCGCGGCGGGAAGCGTCCAACTGTAGTAGCGCAACACCGGCCGGGCGAGGTCACGCACATGATGGAGCAGGGCTTCGTCGGCGGCCATGTTCCAGGCCGGCGCGCCGGGGGCGTCGGGGATGACCAGCAGCGGCCCGAACGCCGGCCCGGGGGGCGGGCCGCCATCATGGGTGTGCGCGATGGGATTGGACTCGGTGAACAAAGGCATGAAATCAGGCGGCGGCTCCCGCCCGGGAGCGCGGAGCAGAGAGGGGATAGGACGGGCAGAGCGCGAACAGTTCGCATTGCTCGCACTGCGGCGATCGCGCGGTACAGCGGCGGCGTCCGTGCCAGATCAGTTGGTGACTGAAGAGGCACCAATCGGGTTGCGGTACCAGCTTCATGAGATCGGCCTCGATCTTCACCGGATCCGTCTCGCGAGTCAGGCCGAGCCGGTTGGACAGGCGCGCGACGTGGGTGTCCACGACGACTCCGACATTGGTCTTGAACGCATTGCCGAGGACGACATTGGCCGTCTTGCGTCCGACTCCGTTGAGCTGGATCAGGTGTTCCAGGGTGTCGGGCACTTGGCCGCCGTGACGTTCGAGCAACAGGCGGCAGGTGGACCGGAGGTTCCGCGCTTTGTTACGAAACAGGCCGATGCGGCGGATGTCCGCCTCGAGTTCGGAAAGGGGGGCGTTGGCAAAGGCGTCGGCGGAAGGGTATTTCGTGAACAGGTCACGCGTGACGAGGTTGACCTGCCGGTCCGAACACTGCGCGGACAGGATGGTGGCGACGAGCAATTGGAGGGGGTTGGCGAACTCCAGTTCACAATGCGCATCCGGGTAGGTTCGTTGCAGCAGGTCGGCCAGGCGCGACACGCGTGCGCGCCGCTGAACGGAGGATTCGCGGGGCATGCTGGGTCTTGGGATCGGGACGACTCGGAGGGCGAGACGAAGGACGCAGCGTCGCGCGACACAGGGGACGCGCGCGCAGGTCGGGCGTCGCATCCTAGAGCGCGTCGTGATCGTGGATGGGCGTGCGCAGGTCCGGCCGGAGGGCGGCCAGGTCGAGAGCGCCGCGTTCGTCCTCCGGGTACTCAAAGACCCGGCCCTCGAAGTTGCGGATGACGATCCGGTCGCGGTTATGGCTGAGCACGTAGTCTGGATTGATCGGCACCTTGCCGCCGCCGCCGGGGGCATCGATGACGAACTGCGGGACGGCGTAGCCCGTGGTGTGGCCGCGCAGCTGCTGGATGATGTCGACACCCCGTCGCACACTCGCGCGCAAGTGGGATGAACCCGCGATG
>CAZYJB010000305.1:0-5736 GCA_964647675.1 uncultured Verrucomicrobiota bacterium
GACGAGGGGGCGGTGCTGACGCGGACGCGCGTCGCGCTGGACCCTGGCGACAAGCGCCTCCTCGGTATCCGCCTGCCGGCGTCAGCGACCTTCTGGTTCGCGCAGGTCAACCACCATGGCGTGGCGAGTTTCCAGGTGACCAACGAGATCCGGGTTCCGCTGGAGAAGAACCCGAAGCAGGGCGAACCCGCGGTGATCGAGTTCTTCCACCTCCAGCCGGGGAACCGGCAGGCGCGAACGGCGTTGGATCTGGGATTGGAAGCACCGCAGTTCGATCTGCCGCTCGAGAACATCACATGGAACGTCCATCTGAATGGGCGCTGGAAGGTTCGCCGGTGGCGCGGCGGCTTGGAACTGACGGAGCACGGGTCGTCTGCGGGGAGCGAAGGGACGGGGCTCGCCCAGTATCTCGAGCGCGAGGGCGCACGCCGGGCGACGGAGACACGAGAGGCGGGCGAATTCCTCAGCCTCGCCAATTCCCTGCTCGGCCAGGGCAGTCCGCAGGAGGCGCGTCGTGCGTTCCAGGCGGCCTACGGTCTGTCGCAGCACGACCAGGCGTTCAACGAGGATGCGCGGGTTCAATTGAACAACCTGCGCCGCCAACAGGCGCTCGTGGGCCTCAATGTGAGGCGATCGCGAACCCGCGGCGAATCGGAGGCGGCCACGCCGGCAGCGGCCGCGCTCGATTACACCCAGGACCAGGCCAAGCGATGGCTGGAGCGCGCGACTCCCGAAGAGGCGGCCATCCAGGATCGTCTCGCCGAACGGCTCATCCAGCAGCAGGACGCCGCCCAGGGCCGGCCCGCGTCGATTCGTGCGACCCTGCCCGAGATCGGACAGCGACTGCGGTTCACGCGTCCGCTGGAGGTGAACGTCTGGGCGCCGTTGCGGATGCGGATCGAGGCCCGTGCGCCGGCCGAGATGTCGTCGTTCCAGCGGTTGCTGGTGCTGGGCGGCGTCTTTGGTGTGCTGGGATTGGTGCGGATCGTGACGCGCGGTCGCGCTCCTGCTAGGTAGGGGCATGCGGACAACCCGACGTGCGTGGCTGTGCGGTCTCACGGCTAGTTTCACCCTGGCGAAGGCCCGCGCGGCAACGCGGTCCGCGCATGACGTGGTGATTTACGGCGGCACGGCCGCGGCCGTCATCGCGGCGATCCAGGTGCGCCGCATGGGACGCACGGTGGTGATCGTCTCACCGGACCGCCACCTCGGCGGACTGACCTCGGGCGGCTTGGGCTTCACCGACACGGGCGACAAGTCGGTCATCGGCGGGTTGTCGCGCGAATTCTACCAGCGCGTGTGGCGGCATTATCAGTCTGACGACGCCTGGCGGTGGCAGCGGCGCCAGGACTACGGCAATCGCGGGCAGGGAACGCCGGCGATGGACGGGGCGCAGCGGACGATGTGGATCTTCGAGCCGCACGTGGCCGAGCGCGTGCTCGAAGGATGGCTGACGGAGCACGGGATCCGCGTCGACCGTGACGAATGGCTGGATCGCGAGGACGGCGTGCGCCGCCGCCGCGGGCGTATCGTTTCGCTACGTACCCTGTCCGGCCGCGTCTACGCGGGACGCATGTTCATCGACGCCACCTACGAGGGCGACTTGATGGCGGCGGCGGGCGTGCGGTATCGGGTCGGGCGTGAGTCGCGCGCCGAGTACGCTGAGCAGTGGGCCGGGGTCCAGAAGGGCGTGTTCCAGCACCGGCATCATTTCGGCGTCCTGCCTTCCGGAATCAGCGCCTATCGCCGCCCGGGAGATCCCGCGAGCGGGCTTCTTCCGCACGTCAGTCCGCTGCCGCCGGGTGAGAACGGCGACGGGGATCAGCGGGTGCAGGCCTATTGCTTTCGCATGTGCCTCACGCAGCATCCCGACAATCGCGTACCGTTCGAGAAGCCGGCGGGCTACGATCCCGACGAATTCATCCTGTTGCAGCGCATCCTCGATGCTGGTTGGCGCGAAACGTTCGACAAGTTCGACGCCATTCCCAACGCCAAGACCGACACCAACAATCACGGACCCTTCAGCACCGATTATCTGGGTGCGAACTACGACTATCCGGAGGCGGGCTACGCGCGACGGCGCGAGATCGTGCGCGAGCACGAGCGCTACCAGAAGGGCTGGCTCTACTTTCTGGCCAACGACGCGCGCGTGCCGGCACACGTCCGCGAGCGCATGCAGTCCTGGGGGCTTTCGCGCGATGAGTTCGCCGACCACGGACACTGGCCGCGCCAGCTCTACATCCGCGAGGCGCGCCGGATGGTGGGCGCGCACGTGCTGACCGAGCACGAGTTGCTCAAACGGCGTGCGACGCCGTCACCGGTGGGCATGGGCTCGTACTCGATCGATTCGCACAACGTGCAACGGTACGTGACGCCGGAGGGCATGGTTCAGAACGAGGGCGACATCGGCGTCTCGACGCGGGGTCCGTACTCGATTTCTTATGGCTCCCTTGTGCCACGGCGGGACGAGTGCCGGAATCTGCTCGTGCCCGTGTGTGTGAGCGCGAGCCATGTGGCGTACGGTTCGGTACGGATGGAACCGGTGTTCATGATCCTTGGTCAGTCGGCGGCGACCGCCGCCGTCCTGGCCCTCGACGCGGATGTCCCGGTGCAGGACGTGCCCTACGCCATCCTGCGCGAGCGCCTGCTGAGCGATGGGCAGGTGCTGGAACGGATTCAGTAGACGTCGCGCACGTAGCGCTTCTGGGTCTGGAGGGCCTGGATGTATTCCTGGGCGGCTTCGGGCGTGCGTCCGCCGGCCTCCTGCACCACACGATGCAGCGCGGCGTCGACGTCCTTCGCCATGCGCGACGCGTCTCCGCACACGCAGACGCTGGCGCCCTGTTCCAGCCAATCCCAGACCTGCATCGCCGATTCACCAAGGCGATCCTGGACGTAAACCTTGCGGTCCTGATCGCGCGACCACGCGAGGTCAAGGCGGTGGAGCGTCCCCTCGCGGCGGAACGTTTCGAGTTCATCGCGGTAGAGGTAGTCGGTCGCTTCGTGCTGATCGCCGAAGAGCAGCCAGTTCTGTCCGCGGGCACCGATGGCGCGACGTTCCTCGAGGAAGGCGCGGAACGGCGCGATGCCCGTTCCCGGGCCGATCATGATCAGCGGCGCGTCGGGCGCGGGCGGCCGGAAGGCGGGATTGGCATGGACGAACACGGGGAGCCGGGCGCCGGCGTCGCAGCGATCGGCGAGGAAGCACGACGCTACGCCGCGGCGATCGCGTCCGTGAGCCTGGTACCGGACAGCGCTGACCGTGAGGTGGACCTCGCCCGGATGGGCTTTCGGGCTCGACGAAATCGAGTAGAGGCGGGGCTGGAGCTTGCGCAGGAGCGCGACCAGCGCGGCCGGATCGGGGCGCGCGGAGGGATGGGACTGCAGCAGATCCAGGACGTCGCGTCCGCGAAGGAAGGTGTCGAGTGTGCCGTTGGCACTCGGGGCGACCAGCGCCTGCAGCGCGGAGTCGCCCGTGGTTTTCGCGACGTGCTGGAGCAGCGGCATGGGAATGCGGCCCAGTTCGTAGTGCTCGAGGAGCGCGGCTCGGAACGGCACCGGGTTTCCGTCGCGACCGGGAACCGCTGCCTCGGCCGGGCTGCCCAGGGTGTTGAGCACCGCGTCGACCAACTCCGGGCAGTTGGTGGGCCAAACGCCCAGGGCATCGCCCACTTCGTAGGAGAGCTCCGGATCGTCGAGGATGATCTCGAAGTGGCGCACGTCCTTCGCCGAGCGTTCGCTGCTGAGGCGGCGGTTGGTCTTGAGACGTGCGGGGAAGGGCGTGTTGCGCGACCAACGCGGCGCGGGCGGCTCGGCCGGTTCGGCCTCGCTCGAGCCGGCGCTGGCAGCCGCCTCGGCACCGGGGGCGGTCGTGCCCAGCACGGAGAGCGTGGATCCGAGCCAGGCTTGGAAGGGGCGCTCGAACTCGACGTCGCAATCGCTCCGCGGCGTGACGCGCGTGCCGCCCAGCCGCTCGAGACGCGCGTCGAGGTCGCGTCCGAACTGGCAGAACTTCGTGTAATTGGTGTCGCCCAGCGCGCACACCGAGAAGCGCGTGCGCGCCAACTTGGGCGCCGCGTCGCTGTTCAGCCAGGTCCAGAAAGCGCGCGCCGCGTCCGGCGGCTCGCCGTCACCGAACGTGCTGGCCAGCACGAGAACCGCGGACTCGGAAGCGAGTTGGGCGGTCGGGTACTGGGCGAGGTCGTGCAGGGTCGGCGCGAAACCGCGTTTGGAGGCTTCCTTGGCGGCGCGTTTGGCGAGCTTCTCGGCGGTGCCGGTCTGGGAGGCGTAGAGAACGGTGAGCGGTGTGACCGGTGCGGCGGGTGGCGCGATCGGAGCGGCGGCGCCCTGCGGGACCTGGGAGAAGGAGAACAGGCCGGCGAGGTAGCCGTTCAGGTAGGCGCGTTGTTCCGGCGTGAACGGGGCGGATTCGGGAAGGACAGGGACCCAGCGGTTCATGAGAAGAGTTCCTGGAGTTGGCGGAGATCGTGCCGGCGCGTGAACGTGACGAAGGATTCGCCGGATTGCCGGCGCTCCCGATAGACCTTGAGGACGCGTTCGAGCAGTTCCGGAATCTCGCTGAAGGGAATCTGCGAGAAGACCTGCCGGCCGACGCCCGACTCCGCGCCGGTGCCGCCACCGAACACGATGTGGTAACCCTCGACCGATTCGCCGGCGAGGTTGACCTTCACGCCCTGGAGCCCGATGTCGCCGACGTAATGCTGGGCGCAGGAATTCGGACAGCCGGTCAGGTGGATGTTCACCGGTTGGTCCAGCTGCACGCGCTTCTCGAGATGCCGCGCGAGGGCGATCGCCTGGCCCTTGGTGTCCGTGGCCGCCCACTTGCATCCGGTGTTGCCGGTGCAGGCGACCAGCCCGCCGGCTATCGAGGACGCCGCGTGATGCAGACCACAGCGCACGAGCTGTCGCTTCACCGTCTCGACGAAACTGTCGCTGACGTCGGGGATCAGCAGATTCTGCCAGGGCGTCAGCCGGATGGCGCCTGAGCCGTAGTTGGTCGCGAGCTCGGCGATGCGCCGCATCTGGCGGGTGGTGAGGATGCCGACCGGGACCACCACGCCGACGTAGTTGCGTCCGGGCTGGCTCTGGCGATAGACGCCGACGTGCCCGTGTTTCAGGGCATGTGGCCGACGCTGGCAGCGGTCGAGCGGCACCTGGAGGATGGGGAAGGCGACCTTCTTCTGGGTTTCGGCCAGGAACTTCTCCACACCCCACTGATCGACGAGATACTTGAGGCGCGCCTTTTTGCGATCGGTGCGGTCGCCGTTTTCGAGGAAGACGCGGATCATGGCCGCGGAAAGCGCGACGGCTTCCGCGGGGCGCACCAGGATGCCGCAATCCGCGGCGAGCTGGCGGTGTCCCGAGATGCCGCAGAGTTCGACGCGGAAGTACACGCCGGGCGGGACGTCCATCGCCGTGCCGTCGCGCAGCGAGGTGCCCGGCACGGGAGTCGCCGTATCGGCCACGCGCACGGCCATGAAGCCGATGTCGTTGGTGTCAGCGACGGTGTCGATGGAACCGCCGCCTTCAAACGCCACGTTGAACTTGCGCGGCAGGTCGAAGAGATCGCGGTGATTGAGAATGTAATGGTGCAGACCGTGCGCGAAGGGCCGTGTGTCGAGCAGCTCCTGTGGATCGAAACCGGCGGTCGGCGAGGCGGTGATGTTGCGGACGTTGTCGACCCCGGAGCCCTTGGCGGTGAGGCCGAGCGACTGG
>CAZYJB010000306.1:0-5733 GCA_964647675.1 uncultured Verrucomicrobiota bacterium
GGTGATCATCACGGCCCATGGCACCTCGGACCGACGCCTCGCCGAGGTGCGTGCGCGAGGTTTTCACGTGGTGGAGGCGACCTGTCCCCTCGTGCGCTTCGCCCACCAGCAGCTGCACCGCCTCGTGAGCGCCGGCTACCATCCGGTCGTCGTCGGCATTCGGAGTCACGTGGAAGTGATCGGCCTCACCGGGGACCTCGACGCCTTCGATGTCGTCCTCTCGCCGGACGACGTTGACGCTCTCGCGCCCCGCGCGCGTTTCGGTGTGGTGTCGCAGACCACCCAGCCGCTCAGTCGCGTTCAGGCGCTGGTCGAACGCCTCCGCGCCCGTTTCCCCGAGGCGGAAGTGCGGCACCTCGACACCGTGTGCCTGCCCACCAAGCAGCGACAGTCGGCGGTCTCCCAGATTGCCTCGGAAAGCGATGTGGTGGTCGTCGTTGGCGGCGCGCACAGCAACAACACGCGCGAACTCGTCGAGACCGCGCGACGCCACTGTCGACGCGTGCATCACGTGCAGACCGCCGCCGATCTGCGGCCGGATTGGTTCCGACCCAGCGATCGCGTCGGTCTCACCGCGGGAACGTCCACGCCGGATGCCACCATCGACGAAGTCGAAGCCTGGATCCGGCGTCTGGATGGCACGCCTGAGGATCATGCCATGGCCACGCAGGGCGCCGAGGAGGTGGTCCCGTGAGCACGCCGATCGATACGACGCCACTGCGGCGGTCGATCCTGATCGCGGCCGGGGCTCTCGGGGTGGCCGGCGACGTGCTGATCCGCGGTCATCTTCCCGACGGCCATTGGGCACTCTGGATCCTGATGTGCTGCGCCGGCCTGCCCCTCGTGGCTTTTCGCCACGACATCACGTTGCCCCGATCCACCATTCCCTGGCTGGCCGCCGCCGCCCTCACGAGCCTCCTCCTCACCTGGCGGGCCGATCATTTGCTGGTCCCCTTGATCCTCCTGGGCACGATCGGCTGCCTGTCCATGGCGGCGTGGTCCGCGCGCGGCGGAACCCCGTTCTTCTCTCCGATCTTCGAGTGGATCCGCCAACCGGCCTTCGCGGCATTGCACGCGGCGCTGGGCGCGGCGGGATACTTTTTCCATTCCGCCCAACCACCCCGGCTGGCCGGCGCTTTGAACGCGCGCTCCCTGATTCCGCGACTCGTCCTCGGCGCGATCCTCGCCACGCCCTTGCTCCTCCTGTTCGGCACCTTGTTCGCAGCCGCCGATCCCGTGTTCCGTCGCGGCGTCGAGGCAGTGATCAGCTTCGATCTCTCGAACGCGTGGATTCACGCCGCTTCGGTGCTCGCCGGAACGTGGGTGGTGGCAGGCTCGGCACGTCGCTGCCTGCTACCGAACGAAGCCCGCGATCCCGGGTTGAACGCACCTCCACCCCCCAGCCGTGCCCCATGGGTCGAAGTGACCACGGTTCTCACCCTCGTTGCCCTGCTCTTTCTCGCCTTCGTCGCGGTGCAGGTGCGCTACCTGTTCGGCGATCATGAACTGGTCCGCGCCACGGCGGGACTCACCTATGCGGAGTATGCGCGCCAGGGATTCTTCGAACTCCTCGCCGTGGCGGCGGTGCTTCTGCCCGTGCTCCTGCTCGCCGACTGGCTCATGATCCAGAGCGCGGACCGTCGTGCGTTCCGTGGACTGGTCACGCTGCTGCTGGGGCTGCTCGGCGTGGTCCTGATGTCCGCGTACCGCCGCATGAATCTCTATACCGACGCCTACGGGTGGACTAACACCCGACTGCACGCGGTGGCGGCGCTGGTCTGGGTGACCTGCCTGGCAGTGCTCGTCCTTGCGACCGTGGCCCGCGGCGAACGGCCGCGCTTCGCCGGTCCGGCCTTCGTCTGCGGGCTCGCGATACTGTTCGGCCTCCAGGCACTGAACCCCGATGCCTTCGTCGCCCGACATCAACTCGCACGCGCCGCTGCCGGACAGGAGCTCGACCTCGATCATCTCGCGCGACTGGGACCCGACGCCACGCCCACCCTCGTCGCCGCGCTCCCTGGCCTGACCGAAACCCAGCGCACGACTCTCACCAAGGCCATGCACCGTCGGCTCTCCGCCACGGGCACGTGGAATCTCGGGCGATACGCCGCGCAACAAGCCCTCGCAACGCTCGCCGAGCCCGCCCGATGAAAGCACCCGACTGGCTTCGCGGGGTCCTCCAGGCGGTTCCCGAGGATCCGTATTATCAGCCGCGCGCGGCTGCCGCACCCGATGCCAGTTCTGTTGCCTGGCGACCGACGGGCTTCGCATGCCCTATCGCACCCGCTGGCCACGCGACATTCGTGAGCAGTTCGAACGCTCGGGCGAACCCTACGCGGTCTTCGTCGACAACAACCTCGGATCCCGTCCGAACTACCTGCGCGAACTCTGTCGCGAGCTCCGGCCCTTGCGGCGGATCTGGAGCGCAGCGGTGAGTCTCGATGTCACCGACGATCCCCGCACCGTGCGAGAAACGGCGCTGGCTGGCCGTCGCGCCCTACCTCGCCATGAGCCTGCTCTACATGAAATCGAACCGGATCTGGCCCTGGCTCATTCGGCGCGACTGGGTGCGTCGCGCCTGGGCACCGCTGGTGCACCTGACGCGCCTTCGACACCTCGCCTACCGAAAGCAACTTGCGGAACACCGGCCGGCAAACCCGCGGAAACGCCGGTGCGACGACCGGGCTCGCCCATTTCGGCGGGCGTCTGACCCGGATTCCCCATCCCGGCGTGCTCGCGGCGCCGTCGTGACATCAGGCCCCTGCCTCCGCACCGGACAGAGATTCCCCTACTCCGCGGCCTCGCCGTGGGGAGGTTCCGGCAGGAAGAAACTCAGCGCCAATCCCACGACGTATACCGACACCCCGACGATGGCCGCCGTCAGGGCGAGCTTGGCGGGTGCCGCCGCCGGATCCGAGGTGGTGGCCAACGTAGTGGTCACCCACGCGAAGGAGGTGCCGATCAGACGACCGCCGATATTCGCGGCAAAGCTCTCGCCCGTGCCTCGCAGATGCAGCGGATAGACGCGTGGCAGGTAGTTCCCCCAGAAACTGAACTGCGCGACGGTGAAGAAGCCCGCCAGAAAAATGCCCGCCTTCAACTGATCCAGGCCCTGCACGGCGGCCACGGCGAAGGTCACACCCATGATGATCAGGCCGGGCACCTGGAAGAGGCGCAGCAGGTTCCCCGCCGTCGGCTTCATGATCTTTGTCACCGCCACATGGACTCCGATCACGAGCGCGGCGACGGCGGCTCCATAGCCCACCGCCAAGCCCCAGCGAACGGCATGGTCGCCCAGGCTGCCGCCGAAGTCGGCGGTGACTTCGAAGAGCAGGCCCACGACTGCCGTGCCCCAGGCAAACAGAGTGCTGAACCGCAGACCCCCACCCATCAGCAACGCGACCGCGAGGGCAGCCATGACGGCGCGTCCCAGCAACCCGCCGAGCTCCTGCACCTTCGTCACCTTGGCAGCGATGCTTTGCTCAACTCGACGCTTGGCCTGGGCTTCCAGCCTCGCCTTTTGCTCGGGCGGCTTGCCCTCCGAGGCCGCGGCCATCGCCGCCTGTGACTGCGCCTTCACCTCGGCCAGTCCCGGAAGAATGCGTGGAATGTGCTGAATGGCGCCGAACGCCGCGCCGTAAGCCATGGCGAACATCGCGGTGGTCACCAGGGTCGTGCGCCGCAATTCGGGAGTGAACAAGGCAGCCAGGCTCGGACGCCGCAAGGTGCCCGCCGCTCGCTTCTGCTGCCAGGCGGGTGACTCCGGCAGAAACGGTCGAATGACCAGGAGCGGGAACGCGGGAATCAGCCCGGTCATCAGCGTGTACCGCCAGGCGGCGTGATGATCCTTGATCGCGTCGCCGAACCAGCCGAACAGGTCGATGCTCGGCAAACTCGCTGCGTGCTGAACGCAAAGGCCGTTGGCAAAGGCGATCAGCAGACCGCCGAATGACGAAAACGCTTGGGTGTACCCCAGGACACGTTCGCGTTGTTTCGGATCCGGAAACAACTCCGACAGCCATGCCACCGCCGCGACGAACTCGACACACACCCCGACGAACACCAGGCACCGGAAGAACAACAACATCCAAACGCTCGTACTGAACCCTGCGAAAAACGCACCCAGCGCGTAGATCATGATGCTCCAGGTCAGGACCCGGCGGCGGCCGAGGCGATCGGTCAGGTAACCACCCAAAAGCCCAAACACACCCCCGAATATGGCCGGCCAATAGAAGAGCCGACTGGTCCACATCTGAAACTCAGGGGATCCCGGCACGGCCCCGATCAACTCCTGCAAGGCCGGCCCTACGATGAGCGGCAGCATCAGGAGTTCATAGATGTCGAAGGCGAACCCGATGGAGGCGATCACGCAGATCAGCCACTGGGTCGCGCTCAGGCGCATTCCGGCAGGTTGCATCCGCGGAGTTTTAGGGGATTGCACCGCGCTCGGGAAGCCGCGTCTCCGAGCCCTGGCGCCAGCCGCGTTCCACGACTGCCTCTACCGCCGCCAATCGGGAAAGACCCGGTCCACCGACTTGACCGACTGCACGATCCCCTCTTGATCCAGCGTCACCTCGATGGATCGATAGACGCGCCCCTCGGTGACGACACCAGCGTCCCGCCACTCGTAGACCCATTCGAGGCGGAGTCCGCCCTCGACCTGCAGCCGTCCGAGCGAGGGCGGACCAAAAAGCGCTTCGATCTCCCGACGCGTCGACACTCCGGACCGAACCTTGGCCAGGTCCTCGCGGGAGATCTCGGGCCCCAGGCTTCGGCTATGGAGCATGGTGAACCCCTCGAGGACCCCGCGATGGGAATACGTTTCCTGGACCAGTCCGGCGGCGTCGTAGCGCACGCTGAACTGCCGGATCTCCAGCGCTTCTTCGCGTTCCCGCACTCCGTAGCTTCCGAAAATCGTCCTGAGCGACTCGAACACCTCCACCACCCCGCCTCCCGGCGCCTGCTCATAGGAGGTCGGGGACCCGAGTTGCTGATGCACCGCGTCCCGCGACAACCCGGATCGGATGGCCCCGGACCATGCCGGCGCCAGCGGGTCGGGGGCCCGGCAGGCCATGAGGGTGCAGATGAGCAGGCACCAGCCTGAAAAAAGCGCGGCGTGGAAACGGGGGGATCGACGAAGCACCAACCGGGGTTACCGGAGACTCGTGAAGGTCGCAAGCGTGCTGCCGACCGCGGGCCCGGTCGCGAGCGCTGCCGCGCGCGGCGCTTTTCGGGTGAAACCTTCGGTTTCGCACCCCACCAACGGAGACCGTTCGAGGCGACCACCGATTTCCTGGGCGGTGCCCGATACCTGCGTGGGCTGGGCCTCCGATCCCCCGCCCGCCCCGCCGCGATTGTCCACGTGCCCAGACCTCGTCAGCGCTTCCTGAACCCGGCCATCGTTACCCCCAGACCAACCTCCCGACGTCCTTGAGCCCAGACCTTGGCGACCCCAGGCCCAGGTCCTGCCGCTCCCCCCACTGCCTTGCGTCCTGGAGCCCAGGCCTCGGTGACACTCCTGCTTTGCGTCCTGGAGCCCAGGCCTTGGCGATGTCGCTCTCCCCTGCCCTTTTCCAAAGCCCGCCCGCCTTGCCCCGCCGCCGGCGTCTGGTTAACTCGCCTTGTGAATCCCTCACCGATCCTGGTCGGGCGCGGCGACACGGAGCTCTTCCTGTTGCCGCCCATGGCCAATCGCCACGGCCTCATCACCGGCGCCACCGGCACCGGCAAGAC